>JAISXN010000094.1 GCA_031270525.1 Candidatus Symbiothrix sp.
CATACTATATACTATTAAATTTACTAAGTAAAAAAATTATTGCAAAATTAACATTATCCATTTAATGGAATTATTAATAACACAATTAATATTTAGATTAATAAGGATTAATTTTTATAGAAAAACTAAAATAATCATGATATCCGGGTACTTCCCTGATAATTTATATTACACAAACCAGCCAAAAGTAAAACTCTGATAGTTGTTACAATTGAGCCCACTCATTCTCAAAATTGGGAGTAAAAACCGATTTTCCCTGATTGCTTTTAATCTCTGAAATCGACCAGAAGCGTATTTGGTCTATTTCTTTTTTCTCAAATTCGAAAGGTCCGTCATATACGGTTTTGTATGAATAGACTAATTCTTTTTCGATCTCCGATTCAAAAATGTAGGATTGGAGAAATTCCGGAATAAAGTTTTCTATGCCTAATTCTTCTTTGGCTTCCCGGTACAAAGCATCTTCGACCGATTCTCCGAAATCGACATGCCCGCCGACAGAAGTATCCCATTTGCCGGGCTGAATATCTTTGTTCGCCGCACGTTTCTGCAACAATAAATCTCCTTGACTGTTAAATACATGTAGATGTACGACCGGATGCAAAACTTTGCTGCCGTTATGACATTCGCGACGGGTAGCTTGTCCGGTTACTTTTCCCGATTCGTCAACCAAAGGGAACATTTCTTCCATAAATAAATCTCAAAAGGAATTAAATTTTGTCTAACGAAACTTCAGCGTCATCCTCTTTCGGATCGGCTTTCACTAAAAGGATACTAAACTCATACAGCGCATACAACGGAATGAAAACCAAAGACAGCGTGAAGGGGTCTCCCGTAGGCGTGATAATTGCGGCGAGAAACAACAAAGCTACAATGGCATGGCGGCGGTAGGTTTTGAAAAACGACTTTTTCAAGATCCCGATTTGCGATAATAGCCACGAAATCAACGGCATTTCAAAAACAAGGCCCATTACGAATACCAATATCAGGAAATTATCCATGTACGAATCAAGCGATACGGTATTGTGAATAGCGTCGCTCAAGGTATAATTGTAAAGAAAACGCAGAGTCATCGGGAAAATCAGGCTGTAACCGACAAGGCATCCGACGAAAAACATAATGGAACCGAAAAGGAAAACCCAACGTACATTTTTCTTTTCATGTTCGTACAAGGCCGGACTGATAAAACGCCAGACTTCGAACAGTATATACGGACAAATCAGTATCACCGCAATCCAGAACGAGGTGCTCAAGTGCCTGAAAAACGGAGCGGTTAAGTCAATATTGACCATGTCTATTGAAAAATTTTCGTCGCAAAAATCCGGAAGGCCGGCTATTGATTGACTTAATTTACACATCCATTCGTAAAGGAAAAAATCGGCTTTGGCAGGGGCCATGATGACGTTGTCGAAGAACCACGGCATAATGATAAAACCTCCGATGGCAAAAACAAATAATGCAATAACAACCCGGAACAACGTCCAACGAAGTTCTTCCAGATGATCCCAGAATGACATTTCCTGAGTGCTCATTCGGACGGTATAAAGAGTTATTTTTTATCGTTTAAAGGATCATCGGACTTGATATCTTCTTCTATTTCCTTCATGCCGTCTTTAAATCCTCTGATACCTTTTCCGATTCCTTTCATCAATTCGGGAATTTTCTTGCCTCCAAAAAGCAGAAGAATAACAATGAAAAGAATAATCAACTCCCAACCTTGGGGCATCCATAAAAGCGTAAATAATAGTGTTTGCATAATTTATTTTGTTTTTGTTGTTACGACCAAATCGGCACGCAAATGTACGCAAATTTTATCACAAAATATTGTCTATTGTCGCTTTTTTTATAATTTTGCAGCCAATTTAAAAACAAATATTTATGAAAGCGTATGTATTTCCCGGTCAGGGCGCCCAATTTTCGGGCATGGGCAAAGATTTGTATGAAAATCATTCCTTAGCAAAAGAATTGTTTGAAAGCGCAAATCAGATTCTGAATTTCCGTATTACGGATTTAATGTTTGAAGGCTCCGATGAAGACCTTCGCCAAACCAAAGTTACTCAACCGGCTATATTTCTACATTCGGTTGTTTTGGCAAAAACTTCAGGCGATGAATTCCGTCCGGAAATGGTTGCCGGACATTCCTTGGGCGAATTTTCGGCTTTGGTCGCCGCCGGTGCATTGTCGTTTGAAGACGGTTTGCAATTGGTTTACAAAAGAGCTTTGGCTATGCAAAAAGCAGGAGAAGAGAATCCGGGAACAATGGCTGCCGTTTTAGGTTTGCCGGATGAAAAAGTGGAAGAAATTTGTGCGGAAATCGACGATATCGTTGTTCCGGCCAATTACAATTGTCCGGGTCAAGTGGTGATTTCCGGAACCATAAACGGCGTTGACATCGCTTGCGAACGCATGTTGGCCACAGGCGCCAAAAGAGCTTTGAAGCTCAAAGTCGGCGGCGCTTTCCATTCGCCCTTGATGGCGCCGGCAAAAGAAGAACTGGAAAAAGCAATCCATACCACAATGTTTCAAACGCCGGTTTGTCCGGTTTACCAAAATGT
This sequence comes from Candidatus Symbiothrix sp., assembly GCA_031270525.1. Classification (GTDB taxonomy): domain Bacteria; phylum Bacteroidota; class Bacteroidia; order Bacteroidales; family Azobacteroidaceae; genus Azobacteroides. The sequence continues at coordinate 2,553 of JAISXN010000094.1, forward strand.
CGGCGCCACCGGTGAAACCAATCCCGATATCATCAAAGCCAACCTGATTACCCAACTGACGGCTCCTGTGAAATGGACGCAATCGGTGCAAAATATGATTGCGGCGGGCGCAGATGATTTTACGGAATTAGGTCCCGGAAGCGTTTTGCAGGGATTAATAAAGAAAATTAACGGAGAGGTTTTGACGCAAGGAATTTCGTAAGAAGAAGGTTATTTGATAACCTTCTTCTCATCGTTTTTGAGCTTCCGTTCAACTTTTTTGATATCTTCAGCCGGAGGAAGCTTTTCCGGAATAATATTTCGCTTTATTAACATTTTCCTTACGGCAAAATTGTTATCAACATGTTCCCCTTCAATTGGATCTAACCCTCTCAGATCTTTTGTCTGTACATTTACGGAAGTCATTTCTGCAGCCAAATCCTTTGCTTTGATACTGATAGTCGGCAAAAAATCAGCGACAGGACGGCTCTCCGGCATTCCTAATTGACGTTTTAACTTGCCTGTACTCAATGAAAACAACGCTTGATCTCCTTTGGAACGGATAATAGCAAAACCTGCATCGTTTACATCACGTTCATACAATACTCGAGATAAAACTTTCTCTGTTTCAGCCAGTTTAGCTCTCGCTTTTACACGTTCATAGTCTAAAATGCGTTGTTCTATGACTTCCGCACGCCTTGTTTGAACAGCGAAGTAGTTCTGTGCGAAAGCGATAGGCTCTTTTTTACTGTCTCCATTTTGTGCAATTAAGTAACAAGCGTAGCGCGTTAAAAGGATGTCATCTATCTGTCTTTCAGCCTCTTTACCCAGCTTTATCATTTTCCTGACGTCAGGAAAATGATAATCTATTTTTTGCCCCGCATTCTTACAAGATTCTTTTGCCTTTTCTATTACTTTAGCAAAATTTTCCCACTTGGTATAGCCTAAGAGAACCTGCAATTCTCTTGCACTCCAACATTCAATTCCTTCTAATTTGGAAGATGCTTTTTCGAATTGTTCGAATAAAATTTTAATTTCTGAAGTTTTCATACTTTTAGGTTTGTTTGACATAGTTAATAATAGTGCACAAAGATACCGTTTTATCCGAATATACAATAATATTATGCAAATAATTTTTTCGATTTATAAATTCACTACATAATTTTTCAATTCAGGATTCTGCATGGATTTTGGAACGGAACTTTTGATGATTTCTATTATAATCTGCAACATTGCGCTACGGACATATTCTTTGCTGACTACCAAACATACTTCCCTGACGGCTGTCATGTTTTTAAATGCGCGTAGATTTTCCTGTTTGTCTTCGGACAAACCCATGGCGTGCATTTCCGGAACAATGGTTATCCCGTGATTGTAATCGACGATATGTATCAGTGTATCAATGCTTCCCGATTCGTATTTGATGAAAATATTTTCGGCGGAAGCTTTCCGTTTCATTTGGCACAAACGTTCAATTTGTCCTCTCAGGCAATGTTCATTTTCTAAGAGCCAAACATCGTTTATGTCTATATCATCCAAATCAATTTCTTTTTCCGCGTATCTTTCATCCAGTGGAGAAACATAAGCATAAAATTTTTCGTAGTAGAGCGGATATTCCAATAATTCGGGGCGGTCGAGCGGGCCGGCCATTAAACCTCCGTCCAAAATCCCCTTTTGAATATCGTTAATCAGATTATTGGTTGTGCTCTCTTTCAGAATCAGTTCGATATCCTTGTATTTGCTGTTTTGTTTTTCGAGGATTGCAGGGACTAAATAAGGCGCTATTGTTGGAATAATTCCCAGTTTGAAAGTTCCTTTGGTCGTATTTTGTTCGTTATCGACGATATCTTTGATTTGTTTGAAATATTTCAAACAAATACGAGCCTGGTCGATAATCAGTTTACCGATAGCCGTAGGCGCCACCGGATGTTTCGAGCGGTCGAATATTTTCGCGCCTAACTCTTCTTCCATTTTTTGAATCATCATGCTCAGTGTCGGCTGTGTGATGCAACACACTTCGGCTGCTTTTGCGAAATGCCGGAAATTATCTACGGCGATTATGTATTCTAATTGTTGAATGTTCATTTTTTCAATTAACGTTTTCGAATAGGTCTTCCGTAATTATCAACGGTTTTATTTTCACTTCTATTTTTTGCTTGTTTCTCTCTACAAGGAAAGTAATAATATTGGTGCCGGATAAATTGATATACGGTTCAAAATAAAACAAATAGGAGAATGTCGTATTGTAATCGGGTTTCATAAATTCCCTGTATACTTCGGCGTATTGGAATTTGTCCCAAAACATACATTTTGTAAATCCTTCCGTATTAGTATATTGCGTTTTCGGATCACGCAAGTTCATTGTATTAAAAATGAATTGTTTGTATTTATTGTCGGCTGACTTTAGATTGTCAATAAACTTAATTCCATTGATTTTCAATATTTTGTCTCCAATTTGCAAATCAACATTTGAAGCAGGCGATAAGCGGTCGATACTGACGATTTCTTTCAATTTGTCGATATTGTAGTTGATTCCGGTATAATTGTAGCGCGAACGAGCGTAATGAAATTTTACCGTTTCATTCGATTTAATATAAGGATATTGCATCAGCATCAAAGGAATATGAAATACGGCATATTTATCCAAAGTATAACTTCCCGATTGAATGAGTTCGTTGGCCTCACATTCCCAAACAACGGCAGTCCTGTCTCCGGTCGAAAGTTTTTTGTCGATAAATCGAACGCCCAGATTCAGTAAATATTCCGCCTGTTTGGAATTAATCAAAGGATTATAGTAAACAGGCAAAGAGACCATTTTTCGAGCGGCAACATCATAACGGATTTCGGTAGGAAGTTTAGCGGCATTATTATTTTTATTGTAATTCAGGTTTTTATTGTAAGAATAATAAGTATTGATAATCAAATCGGGATTCTTCCGCACATACCTTAATCCTTTTTTTTCCAAGGAAGTACGGATAGAAGAGGTGATAATTTCTTCCAGTTTCCTATTGTTTTCGCCGACAGGAGCAAATCCGAAAGTTTTATACGACTTGAAATTCGCGCCGGGAGCGGCATTTGTATTAAACGGACAAGTAAACGTTTGATTTTGTGAATCTTCCAAACTGTAAAACGAATAAACGCTTGCCAGGTCTTTTTCGGTAATTGCATTTGCCAATGTACATTGCTTAGTTAAAGTAACGACTTTGGAAACCTCTTCCAAGTTGCTGATATTTAATGTTAATTGTCCTTTTCCAGAATTTCGCAGCCAATCGGTAATCGTTTCAATCGTATGGCCCTCGGTATTTTTACCGTCTATTTTTTCGATAACATCATACGCTTTAATGCCGTTTACATCGGCCGAAGAGTTCGGAGTTACAGTCAGGACAAGCGGTTTGTTGTATCCCCAGCTTTTTTGCGCACTGATTTCGAAAGTGAAGCCATGACGGCAAACAGACACCGGCTCATCCTGAGCGGAAACAACGAAGCAACAATTCAAAAGAAATAAAAAGAAAATATTTTTTTTCATAACGCATATCGTAAATTAATTTAATGCTTGCAAAATATCTGCTTTCAAGTCGTCTACGTTTTCCAATCCGACCGATAAGCGCAGCATGTTATCGGGAACATCCACAATTTTCTTGTATTCGGGAGTTAACGTTCCGTAAATTGTCGATTCGGGGTGAATAATCAAAGATTTGTTATCGAATAAATTGGTTGCTCTCCGAATAATTTTCACCCGGTTGATAAAAGCAAAACAGGCCGCCCGGTCTTCCAGACAGAAAGTAAGCATGGCTCCCGGATAGCCGCCAAATTGCTTTTTGCTGATTTCATAAAAGGGATCGGAAGGTAATCCGTTGTAATTTACATTTTTAACTTTTGGCAGTGTTTGCAAAAACAGGGCAAGTTCCAAACAATTCCTGCAGACTTCCCTGAAACGCAAGTCTACAGTTTCCAAACCTAAGTTCTGTAAAAAAGCAGTTTGAGGAGACATTATCGCACCCATATTTCTGCCGATTTCTCCCCTAAATTTTACTTGAAATGCGCGTTTACCTGTTTTTTCCGCTAAACTTTTGAGTTTTTTCGATTGCGTCCAGTCGAAAGTTTGATAATCCAGAATCAAACCTCCGATGCTTGTAGCGCCTCCCGAAATGTATTTGGTCCCGGATACGATTTCAATATCTACGCCAAAATCCGGCGCTTTGAACGTAGTCCAAGGCACAATGGTTGAATCTGCAATCAAAGGAACGCCTTTTTGATGTGCAACTTCCGCCAAAGCCGCCAAATCGGCTACTTCCATGTGTGGATTGGTGATGATTTCCGTAAATACCGCGCAGGTATTTTCATCGATTTGTTTTTTAACTTCGTTGATATCCAGCAGATTACAGAACCGGACTTCGACGCCGAATTCTTTCAATGTAAAGAAGAACAACGAAAATGTATTTCCAAAAAGATGGGGAGAAGTAACGATATTTGAACCCGCATAAGCAATAGTCGCAAAAACCTCCGATATAGCAGCCATTCCGGAAGCTACGGCCATTACGTGTTTTGCGCCGGAAACGGCTTGCACGCGCGCTTCAAACGCTTCTACCGTCGGGTTGGAAATACGGGTATAGGTATGTTTTCCGTTTTTGCCTAAAAAAGCGTCTTCCATTTCTTCTGCCGTTTCAAATTCAAAAGCAGCAGTAATATACACCGGCATGGAAATAGCGCCGTGAACATCTTTTTGTGGAAAAGATTTTGCTAAAATATCCGTAATAGGAGAAATCCCTTTGTCTGTCATCTGTTTGTCGATTAGAAAATAATGGGCAAAGGTAAGGTTTTTTTATTACATAAACCGAATTTCATTTGAACTTTTTACGCCCATTTGTGCGCTCTGTCATTCCCGCACAGGCGGGAATCTCCTGATAATCCGTACCCTTTCACATGGGATTGTCTCCGCCGAACGTTGTTTCCCGCTTTCGCGGGAATGACAACGGGTTTATTAAAAATTTTTCATTGCATACGCTTGGAAATCGCAGGATTTTCATCTAATTTTGCACTTAAATTTAGAATCTTTAATCTTTATGAATATATTGCTTTTAGGCTCGGGAGGAAGAGAACATGCTTTGGCCTGGAAAATCGGACAAAGCCCGAAAACCGAAAAATTGTTTATCGCTCCCGGTAATGCGGGCACAGCCCAAGTGGGCGCAAACATTCCGATTGTTGCAACCGATTTTGAAGCCCTGAAAAAATTCGCTTTGGCAAATGCGATTCAAATGGTGGTTGTCGGTCCGGAAGATCCTTTGGTACAAGGCGTTTACGATTTCTTCAAAAACGATCCGGAATTAAAAAACATTTCTGTCATCGGCCCTTCAAAAACAGGTGCGCAGTTGGAAGGCAGCAAAGAATTTGCCAAGGCTTTCATGATGCGTCACGGTATTCCGACTGCCCGATACCTGAGCGTTACCGGAAATAACTTCGACGAAGGAATCGCTTTTCTCGAAACGATGCAATCTCCTTATGTCCTCAAAGCCGACGGTCTGGCTGCCGGTAAAGGCGTTCTGATTATCGAAAATCTGCCGGAAGCAAAAAAGGAACTCAACGCCATGTTGAACGGCAGTTTCGGAAAAGCAAGCGAAACGGTTGTTATTGAAGAATTTTTGTCGGGAATTGAATGTTCTGTTTTCGTGATGACCGATGGAGAGTCTTATAAAATTCTTCCGGAAGCCAAAGATTACAAGCGAATAGGAGAAGGCGATACCGGTTTGAATACCGGCGGCATGGGCGCTGTTTCCCCTGTTTCTTTCGCCGACCGGACTTTTTTGAAAAAAGTGGAGGAAAAGATTGTGATTCCGACAGTCGAAGGTTTAAGAAGAGAAAAAATTGATTATAAAGGTTTTATATTTCTCGGACTAATCAATGTCAAAGGCGAGCCTTTGGTAATTGAATACAATTGCCGGATGGGCGATCCGGAAACGGAAGTCGTCATGTTGCGGATTCAGTCCGATTTTGTCGATTTGCTGGAAGGCGTCGCGCAGGGAAATTTGCATGAAAAGGCACTGGTTTTCGACACTCGTCCGGCGGTAACGGTGATGCTTGTTTCCGGCGGTTATCCGGGAGATTACGAAAAAGGCAAAGTCATTACCGGACTTGATAAAGTCGGGGGAAGCATTATTTTTCATGCCGGAACGGCCGGAAAAAACAGTCAGATCCTCACAAACGGCGGACGGGTTATCGCTGTCAGTTCATACGGAAGCAACAAAGACGAGGCTTTGCGGCAATCGTTTCAAAATGCTGAAGTTATCAGGTTCGACGGTAAATATTACCGGAAAGACATCGGTTTTGATTTGGAGTAAGTGCATGAAAATAAATAACATACATAAATCGCTTGTATCTAATTGGGCAGTGTTTATTGCCTGTGTTTTTGTGTTTCTGATTTTCCGGTTGCAGGGCGATTGGAGTAATCCCAATTTTTGGGCTATCACATTGATTCAGATTGGAATTGCCTTATTTTTATTGCAGTTGAATAATATTTTTTCAATTATTCGTCGCCGGACTTTGTTGCCGGCGCTTTTTTATTTACTCTTAGCCGGTTGTAATCCGGTATTTAATCTTGATTGGAAAAGTGGTCTGGTTGCACTTTTGATGATGGTAAATTATTTGTTTTTATTTCATGCTTACCAAAAACCCGATTCGCAACTGAATGCCTTAAATATTTCATTAATATTGGTTTTGGGAAGTTTCCTCCGGCCTCAACTTTTATTATTTTTCCCCATATTCTGGTTCGGATTTTATTGGTTTCGCAGTTTTAATTTGCGGGTCTTCCTTGCAAGTTTAATCGGTATCGTTGCCGTTTACCTGATTATTTTTGCCTGGAGTATTTATCAGGATGATTGGCGGATGTTTCTCTCTTATCTTCCGGAACCGGAAGAGATTTTCTTTGCCTACAAACCGAATCTGTCTAATTATGAATGGATTAATCTGGGAATTATTTTGTTTGTCTATATTTTTGCAGGCTATAATTTGTATGTATCCGATATTTCCGAAAGAATCAGAACGGTATCTTTCCTGAAATACATGTATGTCTCTTCTTTCCTTGTATTTTTTATGGCTTTTGCGCAAAGCGAATACCGGTCGTTTTGGGAATTAATTGCATATATTTCCATTGCTATGGTACTTGCTCATTATTTTACGCTTACAAACAAGTTATCTATCAAAATCCTGATGTTGATTTTCATTCTTGGGCAGTTAATTCTGGGATTCTTACAACACTTTTCCGCGTAACATTTCTCTTTTTCCGGGAGGTCCCGGAATCCGTTCGACGATAAAACCTGCTTGCCGCATCATTCTGCGAATGTCACCCTTGGCACAATAAGTGGTGAGAATTCCTCCGGAATTCATGGCCGGAAAAATCTTGTCGAATATATCCTGCGACCAGACTTCCGGCTGTTTAGCGGGAGCAAAAGCGTCATAATAAACGACGTCGTACCTGTCCGGAAAATCAAAATCCCGAAAACCGGTTTGGATTTTTTCGAGATGAAAATAAGGCGAGACCGGTTCCGATTTTCCCCATCCGGCTTGATGAATAGCCTGGAATAAGGCTTGATTTATTTCCGAATAATTCAAACGGTCAATAATTTCCTGCGGCAAAGGAAACTTTTCCAATGCGGTATAAATTACTTTCGTCTTTTGATTTTCAGATTCCAGCGCGGTCAGCAAAGCATTTAATCCCGTTCCGAAACCCATTTCGAGGACATAAATTTCAGACTTCCGGCATTGTTTGAATCCGGCTTCGAGATAGACATGTTTCGATTCCTGAATGGCGCCATTTACGGAATGATAATGCTCGTCCATTTCCGGAAGGAAAAGCGTATGAGAACCGTCGGCAGTTGTTTGGATTTCGATTTTCATATTTCGAAATTCAGCGGGATGTCTTTCCGGTAAGCTGTAGCTGTGAACAAAGCGATTAATTCCTCTTTTTTGTTCGTAACGGTCACTTCAAAAGTCGCTAACTTTTTGTGAACGTGTAGCGCTTTTGCTTCCGCGAAAAGTGTCCCTTCGCTGATACCCTTAAAATAGTGGATACTCGCTTCGATCGACATGGCCAGATTGCCGTAAGCATTGGCGGCGGCGGCAAAAGCCAAATCGGCCAGGGTAAAAATGGCGCCACCTTGTACCACATTTCCGGCATTGAGGTGCATATCAAGGATTTCCATTTTTGTTTTCGCCCGTCCGGGTTCGACTTCCAGTAATTCGATGCCTGAGATAACGGCGTAGCGGTC
>JAISXN010000113.1 GCA_031270525.1 Candidatus Symbiothrix sp.
AAACTGACTTGCAGCAGGATTCTATGGTGCGTTCTACTGCCGGACTGTCAGTCCATGTGTTCGCCAATATTGCTGCCGCTTTTATTTACCTTATTTTCAACTCTTGATTCGCATAAATAATTATTCGCTAACCGATACGCACGCCGCATGTGATTGCCGGTGTTTATTTTTTTTGCCGCGAATTACACTGATTACACTAATTTTATTCGTGTTAATTCGTGCATTAACGGCAAAAAAAATAATTATTCGCTAACCGATTTATCGAAATACGATAAAAAATTTTCCTTATTCAAAAAATTGTATGTATCTTTGCCGAACAATTGATATGAATCAAAGAAAAAAAAATTTATGGCTTGGTATGTAATTGTATTGATCGTCTCTGTGGCTTTATTCTTATTAACCACAATAGTTTCCCTGTTTTTCGGAGAAATGGATTTCGACATTGATACCGATGTCAATATAGACGGCGGCGGTTTTTTGGGCGGAGATATCTTCTCTTTCAAAGGACTGCTCCATTTTGCAACAGGTTTCTCTCTGACGCTGACTTTAATGCAAGTAGTTACGGTTACTTCGGTGTGTATCGGTATCGGCGCCGGGCTTGTTTTCGTATTCGCACTGTATTTTTTGTACAAATTCATCTATACGAAATCGCAGCAGAGCCTGATATATTCCGATGAAATCACGGAAATGGATGCCGAAGTCTATTTTTGGAACGATAATCGTAAAATTGGGGAAGTATTCGTAGCTTTGGAAGGCCGTCCTGTTACCGTCACTCTGGAAGGCGCCGAAGGAATGAAACTCGAAAAAGGGCAAAAAATCAAAGTTTCCGGCAACCGGAAAAGCGTGCATCCCGTTGAATTTATAATTTAAAAACTCATGTTACGCATAATCAAACGAAAAGGTTCTTGGGCGGCTAAATCATTAAATCTTTAAATTTTTGAATTATTAAATTTTTGAATCATTAAATCTTTAAATTTTTGAATTATTAAATTTTTAACTTATTTTTTTATGGAAACACACATCATGATTCTTATTGGCGCATTATTCTTCATCGTTTTTTTTACTGTTATAGGTATTTTATCGCGCTACAGAAGATGCAAATCGGACGAAATCCTGGTTATTTACGGTAAAACCGGCGGCAACCGCTCGTCAAGGTGTATACAGGGCGGAGCGGCGTTTATCATTCCCGTCTTGCAAGGCTATGCCTATATGTCTCTGAAACCGCTTCAGTTTGACTGTAATCTCCAGAAAGCGCTGTCTTCTCAAAACATTCGGGTCGATGTTCCCACCACCGTAACTGTGGGTATCAGCACCGAACAGGACGTGATGCAAGCCGCCGCCGAAAGGATTTTGGGACTGGGACATCAGGACATCGAAGATTTGGTTAAGGATATTGTTTACGGACAAATGAGAACGATCATCGCCGATATGACGATTGAAAAACTCAATTCCGACCGCGACGAATTTTTAGCAAAAGCCAAAGGGCTGATTGATACCGAACTGCGTAAAATCGGCCTCTACCTCATCAATATCAACATTACGGATATCCGCGATGAAGCCGGCTATATCGTCGCACTTGGAAAAAAAGACCAGGCAAAAGCCATCAACCAGGCCAACGTGGAAATCTCCACCGCCGAACGCGAAGGGGAAATCAAAGTCGCCGAACAGTTGAAAATCAAAAACGCAACGGTGGCCGAAACAAAAAAAGACGAACAGATTGCTATCGCCAATGCACAGCGCGATCAAAGCATTTCGGTAGCGAGAGCCGAATCCGAAAGAGATTCGCAAGTAGCGGAAGCCCAAAAAGACAGAGACATTAACATTGCCGCTTATAACTCGGCAGCGCGTATCGGCGAAATCGAAGCCAACAAAAAAATCACCGTTTCCAACGCAGAACTGGAAGTTATTAAGGCGCAATCGCAGAGCCTGGCGCAATCGGCCGAAGAACGTGCGCTCGCCGAAATCGAAAAAACCAAAGAATTAGCCCGCCGCGAAGCCGAAGAAGCAAGAGCCAAACGTACGGAAGCCGCCCTGAAAGCCGAACAAATCGTACCTGCCGAAATTTCCAGACAACAAAAATTGATCGACGCGGAAGGATACCAGCTAAAACTGGAAAAAGAAGCGGAAGCCAACGCCAATCAGGCGCGTATCGAAGCGCAGGGCCGCGCCGACGCCATCACCTCCGAAGGCTTGGCGCAAGCCAAAATAATCGAACAGCAAGGTTTAGCCAAAGCCGCCGCCGAAAAAGCATCCTTACTGGCGCAAGCCGAAGGATTTGAAGCCATGGTGAAAGTAGCCGAAAACAATCCGCAAGTCGCCATCCAGTGGAAAATGGTTGAACAGTGGAAAGATATAGCTGCCGAACAGGTAAAAGCCTTTGAACACATTAACCTGGGAAATGTCAACGTTATGGATACCTCGCAAGGCGGCACGCTGACAAACCTGCTTACAAGTTTGATTTCGTCGGTAGCGCCCGTTACGGACATTATGAAAACGATTCCCGGTATTCCGAACGCATTGAAAATAAAAGATAAAGATTCGGAAAAAGATTCAAAAATTTAAGAATTTAAATCTTTACCCCCCCCCCTTAAAATAGAATTATGCCTATAAAAGTCAATTTAGATGTAATGATGGCCCGACGAAAAGTTTCGTTGAACAAACTGTCGGAAAAAGTCGAAATCACTCCCGCGAATCTCTCTATCCTGAAAACCGGCAAGGCAAAAGCAATTCGTTTCAGCACGCTGGAAACGCTGTGCAGGGAATTGGATTGCCAGCCGGGGGATATATTGGGGTATGAGAGGGATATGAATTGACAAGCGTATGCCAAGTATCAAATCCTGCACCGCCCAAAGATGTTGCCGTTTTTTTAAATGGTTTTTATTCCGATTTTGCCCCCGAATTATTCTCTTCTATATGAATTTATTATCAGGGAAAATAATACTTTTGACAAGCAAATTATTACGCAAAAACTATCGGAATGGAACAACAGAAAATACAGTACCTAAAATCCGCAATCAAAATTATATCTCTGTGTAACTCTGTGTCTTCTCTGAGATTCTCTGTGTAATTTCTAACACAGAGTTACACGGAGAAGGCACAGAGAACCACAGAGTTGTGAAAATCCTTGCGGATTTTAGGCAGTATATTTCCCAACCCTGTGAGTACATAAATTTTACAGTGGATCATAGTTAATACAGAAAATTCGGAATTAAATATTAAAAAAATTAAATAAATGAAGAACTTTTTTACAATGTTATTTGCCTCCATTTTAGGCGTAATCATCGCAGGAATTATTTTATTTTTCCTGTCCGTTGCATTTATTACGGGCGTAGTTTCTCCGGGAGATAAATCTACATTCATTTTAGAGCCGAAAACGGTGCTTGAAGTGGATTTAACCGGTATAATCAACGATCGTGCGGAAGAAAAACCGTTTGACTTTTTATTGAACGAGATAAAAGTTTACGGATTAAATGATGTTATTTCCGCCATCAAAAAGGCAAAAGATAACGATAAAATCGAAGGAATTTACCTGAAAGCAGGGATGCTCCAAACCGGTTTCGCTTCTGCCCGGCAAATACGGGACGCCTTGCTTTCTTTCAAAGAAAGCGGTAAGTTTATCGTCGCATACGGCGATCAATACACGCACAACTCGTATTACATCGCATCGGTTGCAAATCCGGTCTATATGAATCCCGAAGGCATATTCTCTTTTCAGGGTTTAAGCATGAACATTCAATTTGAAAAAGGTTTTTACGAAAAATTGGGCGTCGAATGGCAAGTCTTCAAAGTCGGGACTTTCAAATCGGCGGTCGAGCCGTATACTATGGATAAAATGAGCGATGCGAACCACGAGCAGCGTGCTTCAATATTGAATGATATTTGGGATACCTTGTTGGCAGACATTTCGGAAAGCCGCAACATTCCTGTCCAAACACTCAATCAGTATGCCGATGAATGTATGACTTTTGCCGATCCTCAGGTAATTTTGGCAAATCAATTCGTTGATAGCCTGAAATACAAGGATGAAGTGGATGCCTACATCAAAAAACAATTAGCCCTGACAGACGGAGAAGATTTAAACATAGCCCGCGTAAACAATATAAAATCCGTTCATACAAGCATCGAGAAACTCCACAAAGATAAAATTGCCGTTTTATTCGCCGAAGGTACAATTATTGATGATGAACAGGGACAATTTTTCAATTCCGGAATCATTACCGCTAAAAAATACATGGCGGAAATCAACAAATTGAAAAAAGACACAGCCGTCAAAGCCGTTGTATTCAGGGTAAATTCCCGGGGCGGGAGCGCTTTTGCCTCCGAACAGATTCATCATGCGGTAAAAGTCTTGAACGAAGTAAAACCGGTAGTCGTTTCGATGGGCGACTATGCAGCATCCGGCGGATATTACATTTCTGCGCCCGCAAGAAAAATCGTTGCCGAACCGACCACCATCACCGGTTCCATCGGCATTTTCGGTTTGATTCCTTCCGGCGCTTCGCTGGCCGAAAAAATAGGGACAACTTACGACAGGGTAGGTACAAATAAATTTTCGGATTTTGCCCGTGAAACCGTCAATATACCATTGCTCGGCGCCGGTTTGGTACTGTCCCGTCCTTTCAATGCCGACGAATCGGCCATTATGCAGGCATACATCGAAAGAGGCTATGACACCTTCCTGAGCCGTTGCGCCGAAGGACGCGGGAAAACCAAAGAAGAAATCGATTCCATCGGTCAAGGCCGCATTTGGAGTGGAAATCAGGCTTTAAGCAACGGTTTAGTCGATGAATTGGGCGGAATTGACAAAGCGATAGAAATAGCCGCCAAATTAGCCGGAATCGAACAGTATTCCATCGGGGAATATCCCAAGGAAAAAGATTTTTTCTCCCAATTAATGGAAGAATCCATGAAAAACACGGAAACGCGCATCTTGGAGATCTTCACGGGGAAAGAAGCATTAAAGCAAAAACAAATGTTGAATGTTTGGCAAACGTTTGACGTGAGGCAAGCGGTTGCGCCGGTGGTTGTAAATTAAATATAC
>JAISXN010000012.1 GCA_031270525.1 Candidatus Symbiothrix sp.
GCACAGGTAAACACAGAAGAAACAGGGCGATTACAACCGCAAGCCAGGGAACTGGAAGAAGCGGTTTTAGGTGCATTAATGCTCGAAAAAGATGCGTATGCAATTATCAGCGAAATACTTACTCCGGAAAGTTTTTACGATAAATCCCATGAACTGATTTTTACGGCTATACAAAACTTAGCCATCCAGCAAAAACCCATCGACATCCTGACGGTTGTCGACCAAATGCGGAAAGAAGGCAACCTCGAAGCTGCCGGCGGCGCTTCCTATATCGCTCAACTTTCGCAGAAAGTCGTTTCAAGCGCACATTTGGACTATCACGCCCGCATCGTGGCGCAGAAATATCTTGCCCGCGAACTGATTTCTTTCTCATCGCGGGTAGCAAGCAAAGCTTTCGACGAAACCAACGACGTGGACGACCTGATGCAGGAAGCCGAAGGCGAATTGTTTGAAATCTCCCAACAGAATGTCAAAAAAGACGTCACCCATATCAACCCGATTATCAAGGAAGCCTTTGATTTGATGCGGGAAGCGGCCAAACGAACCGACGGTTTGAGCGGTATCCAAAGCGGTTTCAAAGATTTGGATAAAATCACTTCCGGTTGGCAAAACTCCGATTTGATTATTATTGCCGCTCGCCCCGCCATGGGTAAAACGGCTTTCGTCCTGTCGATGGCTAAAAATATGGCTGTCAATTTCAATATTCCGGTAGGTTTATTTTCTTTGGAAATGTCGAACGTACAATTAGTTAATCGTTTGATTGTGAACGTTACGGAATTATCCGGCGAAAAAGTTAAAAACGGTCAATTAGCGCCGCACGAATGGCATCAATTAGACAGCAAAGTGCGCGTACTCTACGATGCGCCGATTTACATCGACGATACGCCGAGTTTGTCGGTATTTGAACTGCGAACCAAAGCTCGCCGCTTAGTGAAAGAGCACAAAGTCAAATGTATCATCATCGATTATTTACAGTTGATGAATGCCAGCGGAATGTCGTTCGGAAGCCGCGAACAGGAAGTAAGTATTATTTCCCGTTCATTGAAAGGTTTAGCAAAAGAATTGAATATACCGGTGATTGCTTTGTCCCAATTAAACCGAAGCGTAGAAACCCGCACAGGCAGAGATGGTTTTGATGCAAAACGCCCCCAACTTTCCGATTTGCGCGAATCCGGCGCTATCGAACAGGACGCCGACATCGTTTGTTTTATCCACCGGCCGGAATACTACAAAATTTATGCCGACGAGCATGGAAACGACTTGACCGGCAAAGCCGAGATTATCGTGGCTAAGCACCGTAACGGCTCTACCGGAGACGTTTTGCTCGAATTCAAGAAAGAATTTGCACGCTTCCAAAATCTGAACGAAGGCCGGTTAATTGAAGAATATCAATCAAGGGTGAACAGTCAGGCGGATTTGATACCCGCCGAAAGAATGAGTTCAAGGAGAATGGCACCGCAAAACGAGTTTAATGAGGTGCCGTTCTGACTCCCGCTGTTTTATTATTTCTTCACCTCAATCCCGAAAGTGAATCCTTGCTTTACCTGCTCAATCAATTCGGGCACTACATCTTCGTACTCTCCGACGATACCGAAATCGGCATTACGGAAAATCGCCGCTTTGGGATTACGGTCGATTGCCACAACCGTACCGGATTCTTTCATTCCCGCAAGGTGCTGGATCGCTCCGGAAATACCAATCGCCACATACACTTTGGGACGAACCGTTTTACCTGTCTGTCCGATTTGGCGGGCATATTCCGCAAAACCTTCATCGACTACAACGCGACTGGCAGCCCATTCGGCTTTCAATCCTTGCTCTTTCAACGCTTCCGCCAATTCTTTGACCAATTTGAGTCCGTCGGAAGTAGCGCCGCGTCCACCCGAAACGATAATTTCCGCATCAAAAAGATTTTGTAAACCGCCGGCTCCGCGAACCGTTTCGAGAATCAGGGCGCGGAAATCATCTTCTACCAATTCAGGTTTGAATTTCGATATTGTACCGGTGCGTCCTTCCACTCTTTCCGGCACTTCGAACGTACCTGCCCGCGCCGTTGATATTTGCGGATAAACAAAGCCGAGAATGGTCGCCAATTTGCTTTCGCCATAAGTCGGACGTCGTGAATGTAATATCGGTCGTATGATTGTTTTTTCTTTACGGTTGACGTATTCGCCGATTTCAAGTCCGGTACAGTCGGCCGTAACGCCGCTTCCGGTTTTTACGGCAATGCGGGGTGCGAGTTCGCGTCCCGAAGTCGTTGCGGCAAAAAGTGCAATCTCCGGCTTTTGTTTTTTGATTATCTGTGCGATAATATCAGAGAAAGGTAAAACCAGATACTCTTCCAATTTGTCGTTTTCAACCAGGATCACTTCATCCGCGCCATGTTCGAAAAGCGTTTGGGCCAACGGCGCTACATCTTTTCCGATCAATACCGTTTTAATCCGGGTATCATTTCCCAACTGTTCAGCCAAATGACGAGCCGGCGTAAATAATTCCAGCGAAGGACGGGCAATTTGTCCGTTGGCAATCTCCACCCAAGTCAGGATATGTTTGTAGCCGTCGCGTGTATCAACAACCGGAAAATCCGGCGTTTCTTTTCCGGCTTTTTCTTTTACTTCTTTGTGTTGCAGTACATTACCGCCTTTTTTCATGTTGGCAATCAAACTGCCCACTAAAGCGGATTCGGTCGTTCCTTCACTCAACACAATCGGCGGACGTTCACTTTCGATATTGGCCACCGCCGCTACAATCGTCGGCGAACCGTTAAGACCTATTTTTTCCGTACCCAGATGAATATCTTCTACGCCAAACACTTTTATCGTTGAATTTCGTGCTTTTATCGCCCCAATAAGCGATGGTTTGCGGGGCGGAATACCTGTCGGCGTGAGGGAAATCAAGCAGGGCATTGGTAATTCCATCATTTGGTAACCTCCTTCGATAATGCGTTTGGCAATGATATTGCCTTTGCCGTCCGGTTTTGCCGACTGGCAGAAAGTCGCTTGCGGAATACCCAGATTCTCAGCTACTTGTGAAGGAACATGCGCTGTATCGCCGTCGCTGGTTTGGCGGCCTGCAAAAATCACAAAGGGTTCTTTGGAATCTTTGGTAAAACCTAAATGCTTCAACATCGTGGAGATAGCCAATCCGGTTGCAAACGTATCCGAACCTCCCAATTTGCGATCGGACAGCAGATAAGCTTCATCATAACCCATCGAAATGGCTGTCTTTAGCGCGTTTTCAAACGAACCCGGGCCCATCGAACAAACAATCATTCGCGCATCGGGATAATGTTTTTTAAGTTGAAGCCCTGCTTCCAAACCAAACTGGCAGTCAATATTAATAATTGATTTAGCTTTGGTGCGGTCCATCAAACCGTCATCGCCCATCCGCATTTCATTAGGAAGAGGCACTTGTTTTATTAAACTTATTATTGTCATAATTTAATTAATTGAGAGTTGAGAATTGAGAATTGAGAGTTGAGAATTAAGGGTTGAAAATTGAGGGGTGAAAATTAAAATCATAATTCTCAATTCTCAACTCTCAATTCTCAATTAAACTGGTATTCCGGCCCATTGCTGCCATTGGGCGTCATCCAGGTGATGCCCTCGCCGGGTTCTTTAATGTCGCAAGTTTTGCAATGTACGCAGTTTTCGCCATGAATCCGTAATTCTTTGTGTCCATTGCGATTAATGTGTATTTCATACACTTCGGCGGGACAAAAATATTGGCAGGGAGCATCGTATTGCTCAATATTCAGGTGATAAGTTGAAGGATTATTTACTCGCAAGTGAACCACTTGTTCTTCGTCGTGATGCGCACCCGAATAGAAAATATCGGTTACTTTATCGAAAGTGAGTATTTTATCAAAATCCAACTTGCCGGCAAAACGTTTTTTGAACGGTTTGCCCGAAAAATCTTTCAGCTTTTGGGTTGCATCCGCATCGGTATGTACACCGACTTTGCCGGTAAAACCCGCACCGGCTGTTATCAGTTGCGTTCCGAACAAGAAAGCGCCGGTTATCATTCCCTTGGCAAAAGCTTGGCGGAAATTGCGGACAGGGTGCATTTCCTTGAGTATGTGAGAATTATTAATTTTCGTTTCGTATTCTTTTAATGTCTTCTCCGAAAAATCGTTTTTGGAGAATGCCGAAAGCGCCGTCTCAGCCGCTAACATGCCCGAACGAATGGCTAAATGTACGCCTTTCAATGCCGGCATAATAAGGAATCCGCCGCTGTCACCTACGATAAGCGCATTATCGACATACGGTTTCGGCCGGGAATAATAACCGCCTTCGGGCAGTGTTTTCGCCCCGTATTCCAACAATTTACCGCCTTTAAGTATCTTTGCTACAACCGGATGCGTCTTCCATACCTGAAAAGCCCCATGGACGTCAAAAGTCGGGTCGGCGGTATCCAAACCGATTACCAGACCGACTGCTACTTTGTTGTCGTTCAAACCGTAAATGAACCCGCCGCCAAACTCGTGTAAATTAAGCGGATAACCCATTGTATGATAAACTTCGCCCGGAGTGATATTTCCTTCGGGAACGCTCCATATTTCCTTGCAACCTAAGGAGTAAATCTGCGGATTCTTGTCTTTTTGGAGGTCGAACTTGTCAATGACGGTTTTTACCAAGCTTCCGCGCGTACCTTCGGCAAAGACAGTGATTTTAGCTTCAATCTCCGTCCCCTGTTGAAAATTTTCCAAAGGTTTACCATGATGGTCAACGCCTGTGTCGATGGTTTTTGCACCGCGAATTTTGCCGTGCTCGTCATACAACACTTCGCTTACCGCGAAACCGGGATAAATTTCCACACCTTTTTCTTCGGCTTTTGTCGCCAAAAATCTACACAACTGACCCAAAGAAGCTGTGTAATTGCCCTTATTACTCATATAAGGCGGATGAACCGGCGATTTAACCGAACCCGATTCGCTCAAAAGCAAAATAGAATCGTTGGTAACTTTAGCATTAAGAGGGAATTCTTTGAAATCAACTTCAGGAAGTAATTCTTTCAGTATTTCAGTCCTGATTACGGCGCCCGATAAAATGTGACTGCCGGCTGCGCTTCCCTTTTCTACAAGTAAAATCCGACGTTTCATGTCGTGCTTTTTCATGAGGTCGGCCAGATGAATGGCGGTTGCCAACCCTGAGGGACCTGCTCCGACTATCAGAACATCGGTCGAAACGGTATTTGTACTACTCATAAATTTTAGGTTGTTTGAAATATTAAACGTTTAGAAATCGGAGGTCAAAGTTACGATAATAATTTTAATTTTTCAAATAATTTTAGGAGTTGAAATGCCGATGTGGGTAAATTTACGTAATTCGCGTTCAACTAAAAACGCCATAAAACATTTAACAAACCTGTCTGTCACTGTATAGGTGACGGACATTTCAAGTTGTCATTATCAATTCGCGACAAAGGTACAAATATTTAACTAATTGATTATTATCCTATTGAATGAATTTTTACCTGTCCGGTGAGCTTGTCGAACCGTCAATTTGCAAGAGCAAATTTCCATTAAAATTGCACCTAACCGATTGATTATAAACGTATATCATCAATGTTTAGCAAATAGTTGTCTTTTTTAATGTCTGCAACTAACTTACATTCAATATTTTACAAATGTTTTTTAAAGTGGCGTTAACCAATATTAACAATTTGCTTAACAATTTTGTAAACATTTTATTTATAACTAATTGTATTACAGCGCCATACAAAAGGTGTCCGTCACCTATACAGTGACAGACACTTTAAACACAAAAATTGATTGAGTATATTCCTGTAATTGTGATAATTACGAGAATTTTGGTTAAATGTAAACAAATGTTAAAGAAAAAATTGAAAAATTTGGAAAAAAGATGAAAAAAGTACTTTTTTTGATGTTTATGCTGTTCCTGATTGTATCGGGAAC
>JAISXN010000146.1 GCA_031270525.1 Candidatus Symbiothrix sp.
ACATATCCGATCCATTCCTGAACGCCATACGCTCCCGCTTTGTCGAAAGGTTCATATTTGCTTATGTAATAGTCGATTTCTTCCTCGGATAAAACGGCAAAACCGACTTTGGAAACGGCAAAAAATGACTTTTGTTTCTGTTTGGTTGTCAGGCAAACTCCGGTAAACACTTCATGCGTCCGTCCGGAAAGCCTTTGCAGCATGTATTTTGCTTCCGCTTCATTTTCCGGTTTGCCGTAAATTTTGCCATCCAACCAAACAATGGTATCTGCTGTAATTAAAAGCGTATCGTCCCGCATCAGCGTTTTATAAGCATCTGCTTTCAGCTTCGCGAGATAGAGCGGAATTTCCTCTTTCTGCAAAGTCTCGGGATAAGATTCCTCAATGTCGGGCAGGGTCTTTATTTCAAAAGGGATATCCAAACCCGACATTAATTCCTTCCGTCTTGGAGAGTTAGATGCTAAAATAATCCGATACTTACCACCCGAATGCTTCATCATCCTGCATCCAGATTCCATGAACTTTCAATACTTGTTCGATAATATCGCGTCCAACGCCTTTCCCGCCTTCTTTCGGCGAAATATACAAGGCAATCGCTTTGATTTCGGGAACAGCGTCGGACGGACATGCCGGTAATCCTACGATTTTCATGATTTCATAATCGGGAATATCGTCGCCTGCGTAACAGATTTCTTCCGGTTTCAAACCGGTTTTTTCCATGAAATCCTGAAACATTTTAATCTTATCCTTTGCTCTCAGGTAAATGTGCCGGAAACCCAGTTTATCGAAACGAATCCTGATGGCTTCCGAATCTGCTCCGGTGATGATTCCCATCTGAAAACCTTTTTTGACGGCAAGTTGCATGGCATAACCGTCTTTGGTATTCACAATCCGCATCGGTTCGCCGTTGGGGTGTAAAGGAATGGATTCGGGCGACAAAACTCCGTCTACATCAAAGACAAACGCTTTTATTTTCAACAAATCATAATTAATCATATACTTATTTTAAAGCTTCCTTGCCCCGTCGCCGATTACCACATCATACACTTTGGGCTTGATATTAAATTCTTTTTCGTAAGCTTCGGTTGCTCCTTTGATAAATTCTTCGACTTTATCTTCTTTTACTAAATTGATGGTGCATCCGCCGAATCCGCCGCCCATTACGCGCGAACCGGTTACGCCGTATTTCCTGGCTTGTTCGTTCAGAAAATCCAATTCGGGACAGCTTACCGAATATTTTTTGCTCAAACCTTCATGGGTTTCGTACATTTTTTTACCGACGGTTTCATAATCGTCTTTTTGCAAAGCTTCGCAAGTGTCAAGTAAGCGTTGGATTTCTTCAATCACAAATTCCGAACGGATATAATCCGTTTCATCGACTTTGCCTTTCACTTCTTTCAACTGGTCAAGCGTGGCGTCGCGGAGTAATTTTACTTCGGGATGCGTCTTGGCAATTTCTGCGACTACCCTTTCGCAGGATTCGCGGCGTTTGTTGTATTCTCCGCCGGCAGCCAGATTGTGTTCCACGCAGGTATTGATTAACACCAGTTTATAACCTTTGGGCGCAAACGGCACATATTCGTATTCCAAAGAACGGCAGTCTAGACGAACCAAAGAGCCTTTTTTGCCCAAGCAGGAAATGAATTGGTCCATGATTCCGCATTTTACACCTACATAATTGTGTTCCGTAGCCTGTCCCATCAAAGCCAGTTCCTGACGGTTAAATCCGAGATTAAACAGGTCGTTTAAAGCAAATCCGACAGCGCTTTCCAATGCCGCCGACGAAGACATTCCCGCTCCCAGAGGCACATCACCCGAAATAACAATATCAAAACCCGGAATTTCCCGTCCTTTTTTATTCATTTCCCTGCAAACGCCGAAAATATATTTAGCCCAGCCTTTTCCCGGTTTGTCTTCTTCTTTCAGACCAAATTCCGCCGATTCGTTCAAATCCAAGGCGAAAGCCCTTACTTTATCCAAACCGTTGGGCTTAATTTCACAATACATTGCTTTATCTATGGCGCCGGGGAGGACAAATCCCCCGTTATAATCGGTATGTTCGCCGATAAGGTTAATTCTTCCGGGAGAAGTATATAAAACGCCACTTTCTCCGAATAAACTACTGAATTTTTCCTGAATTTTTGTCGTATCCATGATATATTTTTTTTGTAATTAAAAATTGACCTCAAAAATACAAAGATTAATCCTAATTTATTGCAAAAAAAATGATAAATTTGCTTTTTTATTTGTAAACTTTGATGAAACTCCTGCTTCATACCTGTTGCGCACCTTGTTCGGCGGCTATTATCGAATATCTACTTGACAGGGAAATACGTCCTGCGCTGTTTTATTTTAATCCGAATATTTACCCGCGGGAAGAATATGAAATCCGGAAAAACGAATGTAGCCGTTATGCCGGCCAATCAGGTTTGGAAATTATCGACGGAGATTACGACCACAATTTATGGCTGAAAAATATCGCCGGCCTTGAAAAGGAGCCGGAACGCGGCAGACGTTGTTTGGAATGTTTCCGGATGCGATTATCGGCGACGGCATGGCTCGCCAATGAAAAAGGATTTGATACGATTGCTACAACATTAGCATCTTCCCGTTGGAAAAACCTCGAACAAATTGCGGAAGCCGGAAAACAAGCCGTCGCTTCCTATCCGAATCTTACTTTCTGGGACAAGAACTGGCGGAAGGACGGGCTTAGCGAACGGCGCTCTATCTTGCTAAAAGAGAATGGGTTTTATAATCAGCAATATTGCGGTTGCGAGTTCTCCTATAAAACGACTCCCAATCGCTTACTTCTTAAACACTCCCGCACTTGTCCCGCCGTTTGAAACAAAATCGTTTCGATACCCAACTTTTGAGCCGTATCCAGATTCTCCTGCCGGTCGTCAATAAAGACACATTCTTCGGGAATCAGTTGATAACGTTCCAACAGGATTTGATAAATTCCGGGTTCCGGTTTGCAAACTTTTTCTTCTCCCGAAAGGACAATACCACAAAGCGTTTTGAAAAACGGATGCGCTTCTATAGTGGACGGAAAAGTTTCGGCAGACCAATTACTCAACCCGTATGTAGCATAACCTGCTTGTTGCGCATCGGCTAATAAAGCGATACTTTCCTGATTTTCCTCGCTCAACGAGTCATACCAATGTTGATGAAACCAGGTGATATACTCCTTGTGTTGCGGATACTTTGCCGACAGGATTTGCTCGTTTTCCACAAAACTGATACCACTGTCTAAGTTGCCGTTCCATTCATCACGCCACACGGTTTGCATGAAGCGGTCCAAATCTTTCTCGGGAATTATCGGTTGGAAAATCCAGCGGGGATTCCATTCGATAAAAACATTGCCGAAGTCGAAAATAATATTTTTTATCATTTGTCGCTTGTTTCTTTGTCTAATTTTTGAATTTCCATATCGAAGATACTTTTTGCAAAATTACGATTTTTCTTTGAAGCGGACAAAAGTACAGATTACTCTTTTCTAAACTTACAATAAATCGCATTTGACTACGTCTGTGAATAAAAAAAAGGCTGTCCGGAACGTTTCCCGGACAGCCCACCAAAAAATATATTATTTATGAATGTACATTATATAAACAAAATATACGGGAAAAAGTTTTAGAAAATTACAGAAAATCCTGTTTTCTTCAAATCTTCCCAATATCCGGGATAGGATTTGGAAACTACACCAGGCTCATTAATGCGAATTTTGCCCGTTTTCAGGCAAACCGGAGCAAAAGCCATCGCCATCCGATGGTCTTCATAAGTCGAGATAACCGGATCGGATTCCGGCTCGCAATGTTCTCCCCCCCACTCCATCACACCGTCCGGTTCGCTTTTAACGATATATCCCAATTTTTTTAATTCGGTTTGTAAAGCCGAAATACGGTCGGTTTCCTTGATTTTCAGGCTTTGTAATCCGCTGAAGCGGAAAGGGATTCCCAACATGCAACAGGTCACGACAAGCGTTTGGGCTAAATCGGGTTCGTTCACAAAATGATATTGATAAACTTCCGAATGGGCTTTATCCAACGGGAACCGTGTCAATCGTACGTTGCCGGCCGAAGAAAAATCCGTTTTTACTCCCAGATTCTCAAAAAGTTCCGCAGATTTGGAATCGCCTTGCAGGCTGTTTTTCTCCAAACCCAACAGTTCCACTTCCATATTTCCTTGCGCCAAAGCTACCGTTTCATACCAGTAAGAAGCCGCAGACCAATCGCTTTCCACTTTGAAAGGTCGTGCAATATAGGTTTGAGGAGCAATCCGAACGGTATTTTCTTCCCAAAGCGCTTTTACCCCGAACAATTCCATCAACCGAAGAGTCATTTCGATGTACGGACGGGAAATGATATTGCCTTTCAGGTTGATATTCAGCCCTTTTCCCATCAATGGAGCAACCATCAGCAAGGCGGACAGGTATTGTGAACTTACACTTCCGTCTAAAGTGATTTCGCCGCCTTGCAATTTTCGGCCTGTTATTCGTAGGGGCGGAAATCCTTCTTTTTCCACATAACTGATTTCTGCGCCAACTTGTTGCAAGGCCTCCACCAGGATTTTGATGGGACGGTTTTTCATTCGTTCCGAGCCGGTAATAATTCTATTTCCTTCACATTGGGAAAGATATGCAGTTAGAAAACGCATGGCGGTTCCTGCCGCACCTATATTTATGATGGTATCTTTCGACTCAAATGCTTTCAGCATGACTTGGGTATCGTCGCTGCCGGAAAGATTTTCGACGGGGAAAGGGCTGTCGCTCAAAGCATTCAGAATTAATACGCGGTTGCTGATGCTTTTTGACGCAGGCAATGCAATTGAAGCGTTGATTTTGCCGGAAGGTTGTAGTGTATATATCATGGGATACGTTATTCCAAATAAGAAGTAGCCTGCCCGCTAATCTGCATTAAAGAAATCTCGCAAAGCTTTGTGTTATACTGCGCCTGGAGAAGACGCTCTTCCGCTCCCAACAAACTGTTTTGCGCCTCCCTTAACTCAATTCCCGAAAGTTCGCCCAGACGATAACGCTCGATGGCAATTTCATAATTTTCACGGGCAGCATTTACGTTTTCATTTTCCAGATTAAGTAATTTGAGATTATTCTTATACGCCATCCAGATGTTGGCTAAATCGGCTTTCAGCGACAATTCCATCTGTTCGTACTGCAACTGCCGGTTTTGAATCGCGAGCTTCGCATTTTTTTGTTCCCTTTGGCGATTGAATCCGTCGAAAATATTGAATCCCAAAGTCAAGCCGTAAGTCAATCCCAAATTATCCTGACGATTTATCGTTCCCGAACCGTAACGGTCTATCGAATAACCATAACCTGCATTTAATTTAAGATAAGGATAATTACGGCTTTTCAAGGCTTTGTAATCCAATTCACCGATTGTTCTGTTTTTAGCCGATAACAAAAGCCGGGCGTTGGATTGTTCCATGTTGGTTCGAAGCTCCGTTTGTTTAAGGGACGGATCGGGATTGATAAGCGTATCTTTCACAACGATTTGCTGGGAGACATTTTCCAAAGCCATCATCCGGTTCAACGTAATCCTTGAGGTATTAACAATTTCGAACTGTTTAATCAAATTCGAACTGTCGGCATTGAAATCAACCCGCGCCTGTTGTAAATCCAAACGCGACATTGACCCGATGTTGTAACGGGCCTCAACAATCCTCAAACGTTCTTTCGACAGGGAAACCGCATATTGTAAATTGGCCAGGCGAAGATTCTGATACACAAAATTATAATATTCCGCCGTAACACTGCAAATCAAATTCTCAACCGCTAACTTTGTATTCAGCTCGCCCATCTTTTGAAACTCTTTCAACCGTTGGTAATTCGTTTGCATATACAGACCGTCGAAAATTGTCCAGGAAACATTCAAGCCCAAATCGACGCCTTGGTTTAATACATTCGTATTTTTTCCGGTCAGACCATCGGTAAATTCTTGAGTAGTATTGTTTAATGCTCCTGAGTATCCGGCATTTAAATCAACCGCCGGCAAAAATCCGGCATTGCCCCACGTCCTGTTATTGTCGGAGATTTGTTGCTCGTTACGGATAATCAAGAGGTCGTAATTTCTTTTCAGACCTGTTTCCAAACAATGTTTCAGATCGTAAACTTCCTGGGCATTTACCGATAGCGGAAGGAAAAGCAGGAGAAGCCATCTCAACTGACCCCCTAATCCCCTGAAAGGGGGACTGAGCTGTGCGCATTTTTGTTTTCTTAAATTATTCATTTGTTTGTTGTTTTACCCTCAGATCTTTTAAAGGGGAAAGGTATCTTGTTTGTCCGTCTCTATCTTGTCTTTGTCTGCAAAAAACTCAGAGGCAAAAGTACGATGTTTTTCCGAAAAAACAAATTTTTTGAAACAATATGGTATTATCTTTATAATTTATTAAATCCAAATATTTTATCTATTGTTTTATTTTCATACCGCTCTTCGTATGGATTATCATGGGTTACAAATGTCCCCTCAACGCTCCGCCACAAACTTCTTCTGAGACTTAATACTCCCATCACTAAAAGTCAACATATTTTGCCCGACTCCGCTGCTAGCCACAATGATTTGTTCCGGGTTTTACTCTGCTTGTTTAAAAATCTGTTTTATTTCTTGGTTCAATTTATCGTCTTGACCTATAAGTTGCTTAACCAATTCATGCACTTGCGTTCTTGGATTATGGTTTGCAAAACACAAATTGTCATACTGTTGTGAAAGTTTTTCTGCATTTTTGATTGCTTGTTTTTGATTGCCGTATTTTTGCAAAACATCGTATGTGTCAGTAGCATTTTTAG
>JAISXN010000163.1 GCA_031270525.1 Candidatus Symbiothrix sp.
CCCATTTCCTGCAACAATTTCTGGGCAATGTTTGCCGAAGTTAAATTCGGGAATACCAAGGTATTCACATCTTTTCCTTTCAAACGGGTAAAAGGATATTTCAAGTCACGCAAGTTCTTGTCCAAAGCAAAATTCACCTGCATTTCACCGTCAATTGCCAAATCGGGATATTCTTCATGCATCTTGGCAACTACGTCATGCACCGAAGCCGGACTCCCTTCTTTATCCGCACCGAAATTGGAATAAGACAACATCGCGACAACCGGTTCCTGTGCAAAAAAACGAACCGCTTCAACGGTTAATTTGGCTACATCGTGTAGAACGTTGCTCGTCGGATGCCGGTTTATCAAAGTGTCGGACAGGAAATAAGTTCCTTTTTTCCCCGTCAAAATATGTACGGCAGCAAAAGTGTTATATCCGTCACGAATGCCGATTACTTCTTTCGCAACCTTAATCGTATTGGAATATTTTGTGTAAACGCCTGTGATAAAAGCGTCCGCATCGCCTGTTTCGACCATCATCATACCGAAATAGTTGCGTTCCACCATTTTATCGACCGATTCGTCGAAAGTTGCGCCTTCGCGTTCGTGTTTTTTTGATAAAATCCCGGCGTACCTCATCCGACGGTCGGTTTCGTTATCATGCCGCAAATTGACGATTTCAATTCCCTCCAAATCAATTTTCAGTTCCGTCGCCAACTTTAAGATTCGTTCGTCGTTTCCCAACAAAACGGGACGGCAGAAACCTTCGTCGCGCGCCTGGGCAGCCGCTTTCAGCATATTCGGGTGAGTGCCTTCGGCAAATACGACCCGCTTCGGATTCTTTTTCGCCATTTCGGTAAAATCGCGCAACAGTTTGTTGTCGTAACCCATCAAATCACGCAAATGATTTTCGTAGGCTTCCCAATCGTCGATTTTTTTACGGGCAACGCCCGACCCAATAGCCGCTTTCGCCACGGCAACAGATACCCAGGTTAATAACCTCGGATCCATTGGTTTGGGAATCAGATATTCCCGCCCGAACGACAGAGTGCTTAACTCATAAGCAGCATTCACCACATCGGGAACAGGTTCTTTTGCCAACGCTGCAATCGCTTTTACGGCAGCCAGTTTCATTTCCTCGTTAATAGACGTCGCCCTTACGTCTAAGGCCCCGCGGAAAATATACGGAAAACCCAATACATTATTGATTTGATTCGGATAATCGGAACGTCCGGTGGCAAAAATAAGGTCGGAACGGGAAGCTTTTGCCTTTTCGTAGGAAATTTCGGGATTCGGATTCGCCAGGGCGAAAACAATCGGATTGGCATTCATGCTCTGTACCATTTTTTCCGTCAGGACATCGGCAACCGACAAGCCCAAAAAAACGTCGGCGTCGGCGATTGCTTCTTCCAACGTATTGACATTCCTTTCGGTAGCAAAAAATTTCTTTTCTTCATTCAGGTCGGAACGCCGCACGGAAATAACACCTTTGCTGTCGCACATGACGATGTTTTCCTTTTTCGCGCCCAAAGCCATATACAGGCGCGTGCACGAACTTGCGGACGCTCCGGCGCCGTTGACGACAATCTTCACCTCATCAATTCTTTTTTCGGCTAATTCCAAGGCATTGAGCAATCCGGCCGATGAAATAATCGCCGTTCCGTGCTGGTCGTCGTGCATCACAGGAATATTCAATTCTTCTTTCAGCCGGCGTTCGATGGCAAAACATTCGGGCGCTTTGATATCCTCAAGGTTGATACCGCCGAAAGTCGGAGCAATGGCTTTTACAGCCTCTATAAACTTTTCGGGATTTTTCTCATTGACTTCGATATCGAACACATCAATTCCAGCGAATATCTTGAACAACAATCCTTTACCTTCCATTACCGGTTTGCCGGCCAATGCGCCGATATCACCCAATCCCAATACCGCTGTTCCGTTTGAAATCACAGCGACCAAATTTCCTTTTGCCGTGTAATCATAAGCGGTAGCCGCATTTTTTTCAATTTCCAAACAAGGTTCCGCCACTCCCGGTGAATAGGCTAAAGAGAGATCGGCTTGCGTACTGTAGGGTTTGGTTGGAATAACCTCAATCTTTCCGGGCTTGCCTTCCGAATGGTAAAGCAAAGCCTTTTCTTTCGTTACTTTTGCCATACAATTATTTTTTGATTTTAGTTGCGAATAAAATAACGGCAAAGTTACAACTTTCTGTTTTGTTTTATGCAAGTCTTTGGGAATTTTTGTATAAACTTTATGCGCGGGAATGATAAGGCGCACAAATGGGCGCAAAAAGTTCAAATGAAATTTGATTTATGTAATAAATAATCGTTATCTTTGTCCGCCCGATTTTTTAACGTAAACGGTTTAATCCGGCGGGCATTCTTGTGGAAAGTAAATTATTATTTAACTATTCAACATAAAAATATGAAACCAACATTATTTGTCTTAGCTGCCGGTATGGGCAGCCGCTACGGAGGCTTGAAACAATTGGACGGACTCGGTCCCTACGGTGAAACAATCATGGATTACTCGATTTACGATGCCGTGAGAGGCGGTTTCGGAAAAATCGTTTTCGTTATCCGGCATACTTTCGAAAAGGAATTTCGGGAAAAAATCCTCAAAAAGTATGAAGGCATCATTCCTTTGTCAGTGGTTCTTCAAGAACTGAATTTCCTTCCCCAAGGATTCAAAGTTCCCGAAAACCGTGAAAAACCATGGGGAACCAATCACGCCGTAATGATGGGTAAATCGGTGATTCACGAACCTTTTGCCGTTATCAACGCCGACGATTTTTACGGCAGGGAAAGTTTCCGGATTCTGGCCGAATACCTGAGCGCTTTGGAAGGCAAACAAAACGATTATTGCATGGTTGGTTACCGGATGGGAAATACGCTCTCGGAAAGCGGGTCGGTTGCGCGCGGCGTCTGTGAAAAAGATGCGAACGACTACTTGACTACGGTTGTGGAAAGAACTTACATCATTCGCGATACGGACGGAAAAATCAAGTATAAGGACGAACAAGGCGACCTGCAAGCCATCGGCGAAAACACGCCCGTATCCATGAATATGTGGGGATTCACCCCCGAATATTTCAATTATTCGATCGAACAATTTGCCACTTTCCTGACAGAAAATCAAGACAATCTCAAGGCGGAATTTTTCATACCACTTGTAGTTAATAATTTGATTACAAGCGGAAAAGTAAAAGTTAAAGTATTAGACACGCCTTCCAAATGGTTTGGAGTAACTTACTCCGAAGACCGTCCGGCAGTCGTCGCGAAACTCAAAGAATTATCGGAAAAAGGCGAATACCCCAAAAAACTTTTTTAATAAGCAAAAAATCGCAATCTGTAATTCGTAATTAATACAGTATGAACCGACGCAATTTTTTCAAAAAAACAGCCGCTGCCGGAGCCGCCACCCTATTGATTCCGGAAATAGTAAATGCAGCCGTGCCGGAATTTTCGTCAGCGAACGAAACCCAAGGCGTCCAATTAGCAAAAGATGACATCATCCTGTTTCAAGGCGATTCCATCACTGATGCGGGAAGAAACCGCGAAGATGAAAACAGAGCTAACAACCAACAAATGCTGGGACGCGGTTATCCTTTATTCACCGCAGCAAGCATTCTGGCTAAATACGCCGGCAAAGATTTAAAAATCTACAACCGGAGCATTTCCGGAAATAAAGTATTTCAGTTGGCCGAACGTTGGAACAAAGACTGCATCGACCTGAAACCCAATCTACTCAGCATCCTGATTGGAGTAAACGATTACTGGCATAAGCGTAACGGTCAGTATAACGGCACGCTTGAAATATATTCCACCGATTACCGGACGCTGGTAGCCCGTACCTTAAAAGAATTGCCGGACATAAAAATCGTTATCTGCGAACCGTTTCTTATTCACGGAGGCACTGCTTTGGACGACACTTGGGAACCGGTTTTCAAAGGCTATCGCCAAATGGCAAAAACGATAGCAAACGAATTTAAAACGATATTCATACCTTTTCAATCGGTTTTCAATGAAGCGCTTAAAAAAGCGCCTGCTGCTTATTGGGGCGCCGATGGCGTTCATCCTTCATTAGCCGGCGCCCAGTT
>JAISXN010000054.1 GCA_031270525.1 Candidatus Symbiothrix sp.
GTATGTAAATGATTTTTGAATATTTAAGCCTTTCTCTTTTCGGGGAAAGGTTTTTTTATGTAAACAACAGTATATGAATAATAAAAAAAAATTAGGGAGTGAAGCATTGCTGGAAGCCCTGTTGCACGAAGGCGTAGATACTATTTTCGGTTATCCCGGCGGACAGGCGATTCCGATTTACGATGCATTATACGATTACAAAGACCGGTTAAGTCATATTTTAGTCCGCCACGAACAAGGAGCTGTTCACGCCGCCGAAGGCTACGCCCGCGTTTCGGGAAAAGTTGGCGTATGTGTGGTAACTTCCGGTCCGGGCGTTGCAAACACCATTACCGGTATTGCCGATGCGATGATGGACAGTACGCCCATCGTCGTCATTGCAGGACAAGTTCCCGCTTCCTTGCTGGGTACGGATGCATTTCAGGAAGTCGACGTCATCGGTATGACCTTGCCGGTTACCAAATGGGCTTACCAAGTGCGTAAAGCCGATGAAATACCCTGGGCAGTTGCAAGAGCTTTTTATATCGCTTCAACAGGACGACCGGGACCTGTCGTTTTAGACATTGCCAAGAATGCACAAGTATCAATAATTGATTATCAATCGGTTACGATTAGTCATATTCGTTCTTATACCCCTGTGCCGGATATGGAGCCGGACAAAATTGCGGAAGCTGCCAATCTGATTAACAACGCAGAAAAACCCTTGGCTTTGGTCGGACAAGGCGTTATTTTGGGCAAAGCCGAAAAAGAACTGTTGGATTTTCTCCGTAAGGCAGATATTCCGGCAGCCTCAACCATGCTGGGACTATCCGCCCTTTCATCCGACGAACCGTTGAACACGGGAATGCTCGGAATGCACGGAAATATAGCGCCCAACCTGAAAACGAACGAATGTGACGTCCTTATTGCTATCGGAATGCGCTTCGACGACCGTGTAACAGGCGATTTGAATACTTATGCCAAACAGGCGAAAATTATTCATTTAGATATAGACCCTGCCGAAATCAATAAAAATATTAAAGTCGATGTTCCTGTCTTGGGCGACGTGAAAGAAACTTTACCGGCTATCACTCAATTACTGAACGATAACGCGCATGTCGACTGGATAAATGAATTTAAAATGCTTTACCAAAAAGAAGTAAAACTAATTATCAATGACGAAATCCATCCCGTAACGGGAGCGTTAAACATGGGGGAAGTCGTGCATAAAGTATCGGAAGCAACAGGAAATGATGCGGTTTTAGTGACCGACGTAGGACAAAACCAAATGATGGGCGTTCGCTATTTCAAATACAGTCGCAGCCGGAGCGTAGTTTCTTCCGGCGGCTTGGGAACAATGGGTTACGGACTTCCTGCCGCTATCGGAGCCAAATTTGGCGCGCCCGAACGGACGGTTTGCCTTTTCGTCGGCGACGGCGGTTTACAAATGACCGTCCAGGAATTTGGAACGATTATGCAGTCGAATGTGGACATAAAAATCATTCTTTTGAACAACGAATATCTGGGAATGGTTCGCCAATGGCAGGAATTATTTTTCAAAGAACGGTATTCCGAAACTTTTATGAAAAATCCCGATTTTATCAAAATCGCATCGGCTTACCAAATTCCCGGGAAGTTAGTTACAAAGCGCGAAGAACTGGACGACGCCATCAGGGAAATGCTCGAAACAAAAGGCGCATATTTACTGGAAGTCAGAGTAGCGCAAAAGGGCATGGTTTATCCGATGATTCCCGCCGGAACAAGCGTCACGAATATCCTGTACGATTCTCCGGCAAATACTTATACGGCTGATGCTATCCAAGTAACTAATACCGCCTTGGATTCCATATACACCCGCCGGTGTGAATGATGGTTTTTTATGTAATATATCAATGGAATATAAAAAAAAATTGTGTAAGTTTGCATCGAATTATTTGATTATAAATTTATGGCTAAAAAAGAATTGTCATACAGAGAAGCATATTCCCGTCTGGAGCAAATCCAGGGACTGATTGAAAGCAACCAATTGGACGTGGACGATTTAAGTGAAAAGTTAAAAGAAGCTTCCGCTTTGTTGAAGATTTGCAAAGATAAACTTTTCCTTGCCGACGAAGAAACAAAAAAAATATTGGAAGAAATCGAATGAACAGGCAGGATAAATACGTGATTATCGTTGCCGGAGGAAAAGGGCTGCGGATGGGCGGAGATATTCCCAAACAGTTCATGCTTTTAGAAGGCCGTCCGGTGCTAATGCACACAATCCAGGCCTTTTACGATTACGATTTCGCCATTCGTATAATTCTTGTCTTGCCTCATGAACAAAGAGAATATTGGAAAAATCTTTGCGCCGAATATAAATTTTCCCTTCCACACCAAATCGTTTCAGGCGGAGAAACCCGTTTCCATTCAGTCAAAAACGCTTTATCTTTGGTACACAGCGAACGGTTTACGGCGAATCGTGTACCGTGTACCGTGCACCGTGCACCGTTAATCGGCGTTCACGACGGAGTTCGCCCACTGGTTGATAAAGAATTGATTCACAATGTTTATGCACAGGCGGATAATGCGAACGCCGCCTATCCCGCCATTCCGGTCGTTGATTCGATGCGGAAACTTGCGGACGACCTCAAAACAACCCTTCCCGCCGACCGTTCCAAGTACTTTTTCGTACAAACTCCGCAAGTTTTTAAAGCCGGGATTTTATTTGAAGCCTATAAGCAAGATTACGATCCCCGATTTACCGACGATGTATCAGTCGTAGAAACCTTGGGAATCTGCCGTCCCGTAATGGTCGAAGGCAGTCGCGAAAACATCAAAATAACAACCCCCATCGACCTAATCACCGCCCAATCAATTCTCCATTCCCAATTCTCAATTCTCCATTCTCCATTCTCAATTCTCAATTAAACATACGTAATGCTGGATTTAAGCGCCCAAAATATCATGTATTTGCCCGGAGTCGGACCTCGAAAAGCCGACATCCTTCAAAAAGAAATACGGATTTCGTCGTGGGAAGACATGTTGTTTTATTTCCCCTACAAATATATCGACCGGAGCAAGATTTTCAAAATCAGGGAGATAGATGGAAATATGCCTTATATCCAACTGAAAGGGAAAATCCTGTATTACGAAGCCATCGGCGAAGGACACAAACGCCGTTTGACCGCTGTTTTCTACGACGATACGGGAACGATTGATTTGGTTTGGTTTCAGAACATCAAATCCATTCAAAATGCGTATAAACCGGAAACGGAATATGTCTTGTTCGGAAAACCTACCTTTTTCAACGGCAGAATTAATATCGCCCATCCCGAACTGGAAACGGAAGACAAGTTTTTCAACGGTGAAGTAGGCGTTCAGGGACAGTACAATACCACCGAAAAAATGAAGAACGCTTTTCTTCATTCGCGAGC
>JAISXN010000101.1 GCA_031270525.1 Candidatus Symbiothrix sp.
ATGCCGAATTTGACGGCGAAAAAATCCATATATTTCAAATTGAACAAATTATCAATAATCAGTCCGGTTTCTTGATAAATGTGGTTTTTGATTTGAAATTGAATGTCGGCATGTTCGGAAGCATTTTCCAAATTTCCCCAACCGGCATTGTACGAAAAGTTTAACTCCGGACTAAACTTTTTTGTCTTCAATAACAAACTACCGAAATTGTGTGTAAAAAATAGATTAGCATATCTATCCGATAAAAATTCATAAGGTAGCATCGTTTGGAATGTGCGCGGTATAAAATAGGAAAACAGCTCATCTTTGCTACCCTCGCCTGTGAAAAGCAATCCGCAAGGCAGCGGACGGTCGATGTAACCGCCTTCGAGAAACAAATTTGTTTGCCCAATGCGTCCATTGTAGGCAACGAGATGCATTGAGGCTTCCAATTTATTGAAAATAAAACTGTTGGCATGTAAGAAATTTACCCCGCGCGTATAAGTCAAGTTAAAAACAGGATTTCCGCCGGATATGTTCAGGCGGTGTTTGCCAAGCGTCGAATATTTTGCTCCGGGTGCATAACGCAGGCTAATTTGCGCATAATCGGAAACATAATCCGGCAGCGTATTTCCCCGGAACGAGTATTCATACAATGGAGAAAGTTTGTTCGTATTAATCAAAAGATTGATTTTCAATGATTTAACAATATGAGCGCTTGCTTCCAATCTATTTTCCACACATTGGTCGAAGCGCCATGATTCTAAGTTGCGCAGATAATCCGCAACAAAACCAAACGAATTTGTCATTTCCCTGCCAAGCTCTTTCAGGCTGTTTTGGTAACTGTATTTCAACTTGACGTCACGTGCGCGATTGAATATAAATTCCACATCGCCTCCGTATTTCCATTTCCTGTCTTTGATTCCATATCCGAAATAACCTCCAATGGATATGAACTTTATCATATTTTCATTGGTGTGCAGACCCAATCCCCAACGGCTATTTTCGAAACGATTCCTGCTGTAAATTCTCGGCAAATCAACATCAATTTTGTTAATAGAAATTTTTCCCTCATCAATTCCGGAGATGCCGTTTATCACATAATCCATTATATAATGGCGTTTCTTCATCACACTGTCAATCTGATGATAAGCCTCGATTTCTTTTTTCGTCAGAGATACCGGGCGGTATCTATTGAGAAGCGTATCACTGTTTTTGATGCTTTTTTCGTCAAGGAAAATTGTTTCCAAGCGAGGTTTAAATGTCTGATTTACAAATGAAACACTGTCTATTTGAGCAGAAACAAAATAGGCGGGATACGAATCGGAAAATTTTTTGAGACCGAAAACGGGCATCTTTATCTTAAAAGCGATTTCTTCTTCCAGATTCGAGGGAAACCATCTCCCGTCCGTTCGTGCATATTCTTGTTTAAATGTAAATGTAACAGACCGTTTATCATTGGGTTGGGCGACGATACTTTTAAGTGCGTAGCCTTGCGAACTGATATACATTTTTCCACGCAAAGCATTGAGATTCTTATTTTTCTTGGGAAAATAACTGATTTCAAAAACCGTATCTTCTTCGTTAATAAATTCATTTTCAAGATAATAATTGTATATATTCAGGCAACCGTCACAAAGCGGACTGAGATAATCTGTTTCTAATTTATTTTCCGAATCTACCCCGCCGAAAATAGATATATTGTTGTTATAAAATGAAATAGCTTTATAAAAAAGCGTGTAAGTAACTTCTCCGAAAACCGGCGTTTTCAAACCCGAAGTTCGCGTAGCAATAATTTTTTCTTCCGTTGCGCCCTCCGATTTACGACACAGGCTCAGGTTTTCGGAAATAAGATAAGTATTTTTGTCATTCTTTATTTCCGAACTATTGGTGGATGAGGGTGATAATCCTCCTAAAACTGTTTTTTGGTAACAGCGGTATGAATAATTATCGTAACGTTCAAAATTATTCGAATCTTTATTTTTCAAAGCTTCGCGAATAATTCGCAATGCGGGATTATTTCCGGGTCGTATCAAAATTTCATTTAATTGTATCTCATTTTCTTCCAATTCGACAAACATATAACCGGCAGTAACATAAACAGTTAATGAATTATAACCGATACAGGATACCGTCAAGGTACGAATACCGGGAACAATCGAAAATTCTCCTTTTGCATTGGCAATCATACCGCTTTTTGTTGTTCCGAGTTCGTAACTCAGGGACGCAAAAGGAATCGGGAAATGTGTTTTTTTATCCGTTATTACACCTTTTATCTGAGCATGTATACAGGCTACAGAAAAAATGAGATAAGCAATAGTAATTTTAATTCGCATCCTTAAGCAAAATTTTGTTGTAAAAACCCATGCAAATATATTAATTGTTTTGTTTACGATGATTATTTCACCGCGATATTTTATTTATCAAAGATTTTTTCCTATCTTTGCACGGTTTTAAAAAAAGAAAAGAATTGGGAAAATTTGATTTATATAAAGTGGATCTGAAAGGAATGCAGGAAGATGTTCTGGAATATGAATATTTACTTGACAATCAATTCTTTATTAATATCGGCGGAGAAGACATTCAAAAAGGGCGGGTCAAAGTTATTCTAACGCTGACCAGGCACAAAGGCTTTTTCGATTTCGCGTTTGTTCTGTCGGGGATTGCGATTGTTCCGTGCGACAGATGTCTGGACGATATGGATTTTCCCATCGAAACTACAGCGCATCTGGTTGTGAAATTCGGTAAAGATTATGCGGAAGAAAGCGATGAAATTGTGGTTATTCCCGAATCGGAAGGAATTATCAATCTGGCATGGTTTCTGTATGAGTTTGTTGCGCTGGCGATTCCAATCAAGCACGTACACACTCCCGGAAAATGCAACAAGCAAATGACTTCAAAACTGAAAAAACACTCGGCTAAATCCGAAGACGACGACGACTCGTTTGATATAGACATGGACGATATAGTCATTACAAGCGATGACGATTCCAACGAAAAGGACACTGACCCGAGATGGGACGCATTAAAAGGACTCAAAGACGAAGATTAATCAATAAAATATCTAAAATTTAAAATAAAATGGCACATCCTAAACGAAGAGTTGGTAAAACCAGAAGAGACAAAAGAAGATCGCATGACCATGCGGTTGTTCCCCAATTAGCTATTGATCCGACAACAGGCGAATACCATTTGTACCACAGAGCCCACTGGTATGAAGGAAAATTGTATTACAAAGGTAAAGTAATCGTTGACAAAGCGGAAGCTTAGTTGACAATATGTCAATATAAAAAACCCTAAACAGTTGATGAAAATCACTTTTTAGGGTCTTTTTAATTATTTATTTAATGTTTAATTATAATTTATGAACAAAGTTCATGCTGTAATAACAGGCGTTGGCGGGTATATTCCCGAATACGTCCTGACAAATGAAGAAATTTCTACTTACGTGGATACTTCCGATGAATGGATTCTCCAGAGAATAGGCATCAGGGAAAGACGTATTCTAAAACCGGAAGAAGGTGTCGGAATCACCTATTTAGCGAAAAAAGCGATTGAAGATTTAAGGAGCAGGAAAGATTTTGATCCTTTGGAAATAGAAGCGATTATTTTTGCGACTTCTACGCCCGATTATATCCTGCCTAATTCCGCATCGCTGATTGCATACCGGATGGGAATGACCAATGCTTTCGGTTTTGATTTGTCCGCCGCTTGCAGCGGCTATATTTATGCCCTGGAAGTCGCCCAAGCCTTTATAACTTCGGGAAAATACAAAAAAGTACTCGTCATTGCCGGCGACGTTTTGTCGACAATCACCGATACCCTGGACAGGAACAGTTGCCCGATTTTTTCGGACGCTTGCGGGGTTGCCTTGCTGGAATCGACTACGGACGAAGAAGGAATTGTTGATTCCATCATGCGTGTGGACGGAAACAGTCTGGAACATCTGCAAATGTGGGGCGGCGGGTCGGCTCATCCGGCAAGCCACGAAACGATTGATCAACGAATGCACTTTATCCACCAGGACGGGAAAGTGGTTTTCAAACGCGCTGTTACCGCTATGGCCGGGGTTTGCGAAGAAATCATCCAAAGAAATGGTTTGACGAAAGACGACGTCAATTGGGTAGTTCCTCATCAGGCTAACCTCCGGATTATTGAAGCGGTAGCCAACCGCATGGATATTCCGCTCGACAAAGTCATGGTAAATATTGATAAATACGGCAATTCAAGCGCCGGAACCATTCCGCTCTGTTTGTGGGAATGGGAAAAATACTTGCAGAAAGGCGACAAGGTAATTCTTACCGCATTTGGAGCCGGTTATACCTGGGGAGCTGTTTACCTGAAATGGGGATATAATGCATAAATCGGGATTTGTAAATATCGTCGGGAATCCGAATGTCGGAAAATCAACGCTGATGAATTTGCTGGTGGGCGAACGAATTTCCATCATCACTTCTAAAGCCCAGACTACCCGCCACCGGATTATGGGCATTGTCAATACCGATGAGATGCAAATCGTTTATTCCGATACGCCGGGCGTCCTGAAACCCAATTATAAATTGCAGGAGAGCATGTTAAGTTTCTCTCAATCGGCTTTGGACGACGCCGACGTACTGATTTATGTTACCGATGTAGTGGAAAAAATCGATAAAAATGATTTTTTCCTGGAAAAAGTAAAAAAAACAACTTCGCCGGTTTTGTTGGTAATCAATAAAATTGACCTGACCCATCAAAAGGGTTTGGAAAAAAGCGTCGCCGAATGGCAGACGATTTTGCCGCAAGCGGAAATTATCCCCATTTCGGCAACCAACAAATTTAATATTGATTACCTCAAAAAACGGATTGAAGCCTTAATTCCCGATTCTCCGCCTTATTTTGAAAAAGATGCTTTAACGGACAGACCTGCAAGATTTTTCGTGACGGAAATCATCCGTGAGAAAATTTTGTCGTATTATCAGAAAGAAATTCCCTATTCGACCGAAGTCGTTGTGGAACAATTTATTGAAAGTCCGGATTTGATTCGCATCAAGGCTATGATTATTGTTGAACGGGAATCGCAAAAAGGCATTATCATCGGCGAACAGGGGAAAGCCCTTAAAAAAGCCGCTTCGATGGCGCGTAAAGACCTCGAACGGTTTTTTGATAAGAAGATTTTTATTGAAATATTTGTCCGGGTTGAGAAAGATTGGAGAAATCGCGATAGTTTATTGCGGAAATTCGGATATGATTTAAGAATTTAATGAGTAATATTATTGCCATAGTAGGTCGCCCGAACGTAGGGAAATCGACCTTGTTTAATCGCTTGACACAAACACGACAAGCCATCGTGGATGAAGAAGCAGGAACCACCCGCGACCGCCAGTACGGCAAAGCGGAGTGGACGGGGAAAGAATTTTCCGTCATCGACACCGGAGGTTGGGTACTTCATTCGGAAGACGTTTTCGAAGGGGAAATCAACAAACAAGTACAGATTGCCATCGAAGAAGCGGATGTAATTCTGTTTGTCGTTGACGTTTTAACCGGAATTACCGATTTGGACGATCAAATCGCCGATATGCTTCGCCGCAGCAAAAAGCCGGTTGTCGTGGTTTCCAACAAAGCCGATACTTTCGACCTTCATTCGCAGTCGGCTGAGTTTTACGCCTTGGGCTTGGGCGAACCTTATAGCATTTCGGCGGTAAACGGTTCGGGAACCGGCGAACTGTTGGATTTTTTGGTTTCCAAATTCGATAACAAAGAAGAGAAAATCGAAGAAGATATTCCCAAAATAGCAATCGTCGGCCGTCCGAATGTCGGTAAATCGTCCTTACTCAATGCTTTCATCGGCGAAGAACGAAATATTGTAACCGATATTGCAGGCACTACCCGCGATTCCATTTATACTTTATATGACAAATTCGGCTTGAAATTTTATTTGGTCGATACGGCCGGTATCCGCAAAAAAGGCAAAGTGAATGAAGATTTGGAATATTATTCGGTCATCCGGGCTATTCGTACGATTGAAAATGCCGACGTATGTATTTTGATGCTTGACGCTACGCGAGGCATCGAATCGCAGGATATGAATATTTTTTCCCTGATTCAAAAAAACCGGAAAGGTTTGGTAGTCGTTGTGAACAAATGGGATTTGGTTGAAAACAAAGACCAGAAAGTAATAAAAACCTTCGAAAACGCGATTCGCGAACGGACGGCTCCTTTTACCGATGTGCCGGTTATCTTTTCTTCCGTACTTACCAAACAACGGATTTTCAAGATATTAGAAACTGCGAATACGGTTTATAAGACAAAGACTGCAAAAATTCCCACTCACCAACTCAACGAAGTCTTATTGCCGATTATTGAGAAAACGCCTCCGCCCATGTACAAGGGAAAGGTAGTTAAAATCAAATATATCACACAGTTACCCAAAACGGCTGTTCCGAGTTTTGTCTTTTTCTGCAATTTGCCGCAGTGGGTAAAAGAGCCTTATAAACGTTTTCTCGAAAACCAAATCCGGAAAAACTGGACGATGACGGGGACGCCGATTAATGTTTTTATGCGGGAAAAATAATATTTTCACCAGTCGCCCCGCGCTTTTATTTCCAAATATTTATTAATCACATTGACCGTCAAATGATTGGGGTGAGTGAGAAGAGAGAGGATATTGTGCTGCCGGAGTTTTGAGATAATCAGGCGTTTTTCGTATTCCAATTTTTCGGCAATCACCGTTTGGTAAACTTGTTCTTTATCGTTGGGTTGTTGATTGGAAAGCGCTTCTAATTCAACGTTTTCAAAGAAAATGACCAGGACGCTGTGCCTTTTAGCCATCCTTGAAAGATAACTGAGCTGGCGCTGCATAGCCGCCACCGAATCGAAATTTGAGAAAACAAGCATCAGGCCGCGATTGGCAGCACATTTATTAACGTTTTGATACAGAACGGAATAATCGCTTTCGGCAAACGAAGTTTGTTGGGAATACAAAGCTTCCTGAATCCGGTTCATTTGCAAGGACGTGCGGGAAGGCAAAATCAACGTATTGAACCGGCGTTCAAAAGTCAGCAGTCCGGTTTTATCGCCTTTCAGCATAGCCACATACGAGAGCGCCAGACTTGCGTTGATGGAATAATCGAGCAAAGTCATTCCGTTGAAGGCCGATTGCATTGTACGGCCTTTGTCAATCACACAATACAGATTTTGTGCGCGTTCTTCCTGAAAAACATTCACCATCAGTTTGTTGCGTCTTGCGGTCGCTTTCCAGTTGATAATCCGGTAATCGTCGCCTTTCACGTAGTCCTTGATTTGGTCGGGTTCGAGTTGCTGTCCGATTTTTCTGATTCGTTTATTTCCGGCTTGTTTCAGTTTATTGGACGAAGACAGAATTTCGTATTGTTTCAAATAAAAAAACGAAGGATAAACCTTTACGTCGCAAGCTTCGCCGGTCTTGAAGCGACGGCTGATAAATCCGGTTGCCGTACTTGCAAAAATATTGATTTTCCCGAATGGATAGACTCCGCGTTTGACCGGCCGCAAGGAATATTTCAAGACTTTGGAACCCTGTTTTTCGAGAGCCATTGAGAATGAAAAATCACGTTGTTGAAAAATGTCCGGAATTTCGTCGATGATTTCGAGTTTCACCGGAATTGCGTAAGCAGAGGACAAATGAAGTTTGATTTCATTTTCATCGCCATTGGAGAAACGTTCGGAACATTCCCTGACACAAACGATTGTATCTTTCGGAGGGAAAAACAGAACTGCGATTTCATACAAGCACAAAAGCAACAGAATCACGAGCAAACATTGTGCGAACGTGAAC
Organism: Candidatus Symbiothrix sp.; assembly: GCA_031270525.1. Classification (GTDB taxonomy): domain Bacteria; phylum Bacteroidota; class Bacteroidia; order Bacteroidales; family Azobacteroidaceae; genus Azobacteroides. The sequence continues at coordinate 7,772 of JAISXN010000101.1, forward strand.
AGCAATACGCTTTTGAGGCTTGCAATGAAGCAAAGCACGACAAAAAGCAGGGCAATATATAAACGTTTGTTAATGAACACTATTTGGGTACGTCAACTTTTTCGATTAATCTTTTTACGATGGTGCTTGCCGAATGGCCTTCCATTTCCGTTTCGGGAGAAAGCAATAAACGGTGTTGCAAAACCGGAACGGCTATGTACTTAATATCATCGGGAATGATGAAATCGCGGCCTTGCAAAAGCGCGTAAGCCTTAGTCGCATTCAGCAAGGCGACGCCCGCCCGCGGCGAAGCGCCCAGGAACACGGCCGGACTGTTGCGCGTAGCGAGAATAATGTCGGCAATGTATTTCAGAAGGCTGTCTTCTACAATCACCCGGCTGACCAACTGCTTGAAATTCAATATTTCCGCCTTTGACAAAATCGGTTTGATATCGTTCAAAAGCGTAAGTTCATTGTTTTCATTGTGCCGTTTCAGAATTGTAAATTCTTCCTCCGGTGAAGGATAATTGATGACGATTTTCATCAGGAAACGGTCTAATTGCGCTTCGGGAAGCCGGTAAGTGCCTTCCTGTTCCACCGGGTTTTGCGTCGCAATCACCATGTAAGGGTCGCCCATTTTCCGGGTGTGTCCGTCAACGGTAACCTGGCGTTCTTCCATAACTTCAAACAGAGCGGCTTGGGTTTTTGCCGGCGCCCGGTTGATTTCGTCAATCAGCACGATTTCGGAAAAGACAGGTCCTTTGTGGAACTCAAACTCGCTGGTTTTCAGGTTAAAAACCGATGTGCCTAAAACATCCGAAGGCATGAGGTCGGGCGTAAACTGGATGCGGGAATAATCAGCTTCAATCAGTTTGGCCGTCAGCCTTGCCAAAAGTGTTTTTGCAACGCCGGGAACGCCTTCAATCAATACATGTCCGTTGGATAGAAGCGCCGCCAACACCAAATCGACGCCTTGTTCCTGTCCCACGATAACCGATGCGATTTTCGTTTTTAACGCTTCTACTTTTTCCGAAAAGCCGGATAAGTCAATCCTGTTTGTTAAATTTTCCATATTCTATATTCCTAATGATGCATAATAATTGTAATCCCTGAGTACCGTTTCCAAAAAACGGCGGTTTTCCGTTTGAGGATTTACGTTTAAAATTGTTTTTACTTTATCTGCCAAATCTGCAATCGAATTTTCCACCGCATTACTTTGTTTGGGTTCAATCAACAGTTTCATAATAAAGACGGCTTGCCCTTCCGACAGACGGTCAACGTTGATAAATGTCGGTTGGTAGTTTTCCGGAAAATCATAGTAACTATTGTCCAAATCAAGCGCAACCGACTGATTACTTTTTATCACAATTGTTCCGGCAGCCATATCGCCGATGCGTTGGTGATAATTGGAAAAAATGATGAACGCCGCGCCGATGACCGGGGAAATCAGGTAGATATCGACAATCCGTAATACCCAACGTAAAAAATAAGCGCCTGTTCCCGGAGTTGAACCGTCGATATTCGTCACCTTTATTTTCAGTATCATTTTTCCGGGGGTACGTCCGCCCGACATGGATTCAAAAACAAAATGATAGCCGAAAGCCGGCAACCAAAACAGAAACAGGAAAGTGATTTGCAAAGCTTTATGGTTTGACGTCAAGTCGTTTATTTCTATAATTTCAAACAGCGTATAGGTGACGGCAAAAAAATAAACGCCGGCAAAAAATAAATCCAACAACATAGCCGCCAAACGTTCAACGACGGTTGCCGCCTGGTATTTTATCGTTACATGCTGACTTGTTATAACGTCAATGGTTTCCATTCATTTTTGAAAATATCGTGCAAAGTTAGTTTTAAAATCGGAAAAAGGGTGAAGATTTATGAAATTTGGGGGTAAATATGCTAACATTAAAAGAACGCAATGAGAATCATTCCTGAATTCTCTTTGCGTTCTTTTTGCCGGTGAATAAAACGGATACCTTCCGAACTACTGTTTAGGGTTGGGAAATAC
>JAISXN010000154.1 GCA_031270525.1 Candidatus Symbiothrix sp.
ACAGGAAAAAGTCGCGTATGTTTCGCGGGATGCGGAGACCTTACGCTTGTACAATATGCGGGAACTGGCATTGATGGATTACGTCAGCGGCATAAATCATGCCCGTCGTGAAGGCATGGCCGTTGGCGAGCAAAAAGGCATAGCTATCGGCGAGCAAAAAGGCATGGCTATCGGCAAACAGGAAGGTATGGTCATCGGCAAACAGGAAGGTATGGTCATTGGCAAGCAAGAAGGCATAGCTATTGGTAAGCAAGAAGCCTTGTCGGAGTACGTTTTCAAATTATCAGGGAAAGGCAGATCAATAGAAGAAATCAGTGAATTAACCGATTTGTCTGTCGAAGAAGTGAAGGAAGTCTTAAATAATTAGGACGCACAAATGGGCGCGAAAAGTTCAAATGAAATTCGGTTTATGTAATAAATATTCGTTACCTTTGCCTTGCTTATTTGTTAGTCGACATGAATAAAAACCGGGAAAAAATAATGCTTCTCACTTCCTGGATCAGTGTTGTGGGAAACGCTTTACTATCCTTGTTGAAGATAGTAGTTGGAATTATTTCAGGCAGTTTGGCCGTGTTGAGCGACGGTTTGGATTCGGCTTCCGATGTGTTTACTTCACTGGTCATTTTAATTGCAACTCCGATAATCAGCCGTCCTCCCAATTCAAAATTTGCTTATGGACATGAAAAAGCGGAGAACATCGCTTCGACGGTGTTATCCTTTGTGATTTTCTTTATGGGCGGGCAAATGTTTATCACCTCTGTCGGCAAAATCATTCGCGGGGAAATTACGGAACTTCCTTCTGTCATAGCTATCTGGGTAACGATTATTTCTATTATGGGTAAGTTGTTGCTGGCGCTTTACCAGTTCCGGCAAGGGAAAAGGGTTAATTCGTCCATGCTGAAAGCCAACGCCGTCAACATGCGGAACGACGTGATTATTTCGGTAGGCGTACTGTTGGGACTTGGTTTTACATTTCTGCTTAACCTGCCGATTCTTGACCCGATAATTGCTTTATTAATCAGCATTTATATCATTTATTCCGCTGTGGGAATTTTTCGCGACGCCAACTTGGTTTTGATGGATGGAATACGGGATACAACTATTTATAAGGAAATTATCGGCGCTGTCGAAAAAGTGCCGGGCGCATCGAATCCGCATCGCATTCGTTCCAGCCACACCGGAAACCTGTACAATATTGTATTGGATATTGAAGTTGACGGCAACCTTTCCCTGACCGAAGCGCACCGGATTGCACAAAAAGTGGAGGACTCTATCAAAGAATCTGTCGATAACATCTATGATATTGTCATTCATGTTGAACCCGAAGGGGTTAAGCATTGTGAAGAGAAATTCGGAATCAATAAAGATAATCTGTAATCCATTTCCCGACCTCAGAAGTTTTATACGCCTTTCCCTCTCCGGCAATATCTTCCGTCACAATCTTTTCCGCCAAAGAAGCATCGACCGCTTTGCGAATAGCCTCCGCCTCTGCCTGTAATCCGAATGCATACTCAAACATCAAGGCCGCCGAAAGAATCGTCGCCAAGGGATTGGCAATGTCTTTTCCGGCTGCTTGCGGATAAGAACCGTGAATGGGTTCAAACACAGAGGTATGGATGCCGATGGAAGCTGAAGGCAACATGCCCAGCGAACCGGTAATGACGGAAGCTTCATCCGTCAGGATATCGCCGAACATGTTTTCGGTAACCATCACATCGAAGCGTTTAGGCCATTGGATAATTTGCATGGCGGCATTGTCCACAAACATGTATTCGGTTTCCACACCGGGATATTCTTTTTCCAACTTTTGCGCCGTCTGCCGCCAAAGCCGTGAAGTTGCAAGCACGTTGGCTTTATCCACGACCGTCAGTTTCTTCCTGCGTTTGAGCGCGTAACCATAAGCCAAACGGATAATTCGTTCGATTTCTTCCACCGTATAAACACAAGTGTCATAGGCTGTTTCTCCATCTTCACTCCTACCCTGCGGACGTCCGAAATAGATACCGCCCGTCAATTCGCGGATACACATAAAATCGGCGCCTTCCACCAAATCGGTTCGCAAAGGCGATTTGTGAATCAAAGGAGGAAAAGTCATCACCGGTCGGATGTTGGCATACAAACCCAATTGCTTGCGCATGGCCAACAGACCTTGTTCCGGACGAACTTTCGCCGACGGATTATTATCATATTTCGGGGAACCGATAGCGCCAAATAAAACAGCGTCTGATTCCATGCAAAGAGCATGAGTTTCAGCCGGATACGGATTTCCTACCATGTCGATAGCGACAGCCCCGACTAAAGCTTCCCGATAAACCAATTCGTGACCGAATTTTTTGCAAACCGCTTTGGTCGCTTCCAAGGCCTGCGCCACAATCTCCGGACCAATTCCATCGCCCGGCAAAACAGCTATTTTTAATTTCATTCCGTATCTGCAGTTATTTTTGATTCTTCTCTGGAAAATTTAACATACCTCGGTATGGAAGGAGCATAATCGTCATCGTCCCATAAAGAGCTGGTAATCATCAAGTCGGCGCTGTAACGGTTGCAAGCGATAGGTACATTGTGAATCCGGCACTGGCGGAGCAACATCTGGATATCGGCTTCGTGAGGCTGCGGATTCAAATCATCAATTAAAAATATAGCCAGATGAATTTCATGACGCACTACCATAGCCGCTATTTCGGCGTCGCCGCCTAACGGTCCCGAATTTACGCATATAATTTCAGCCGGAATTCCTTTTTCGTCAAAAGCTTGTTTAACCATATTCCCGGTTGTTCCGGTACAAATTATTTTATGCTTAGCCAGAGTCTCCGCATTAAAAACCGCCCATTCCACCATATCGGCTTTCCTATGGTCATGCGCCACAATCGCGATGGTCAATCTCTTTTTCATATCAATTAATATTTGTTATTAAATATTCGCCCCGCAAAGATACACAGTTTTCATTTTTTTTACTACATTTGCGCCAAGATTAACACAAACTAAATAAAATCATCAGATATTCATGGAAAATAAAGAAGAAATTGTTCGGGAGTATTCCAATAAAGAAATGACCGTCGTGTGGAAACCCCACGTATGTATACACGCCAAATATTGCTGGCAGGATTTGCCGGAAGTGTTTAATCCGAATAACCGGCCGTGGGTGAATGTACACGGAGCTTCCTCCGAACGGATTGCACAACAAGTAAAAAAATGCCCGTCGGGCGCATTGAGTTACTTTTACAACGAAGCGCAAAAAGAAACAAACGGGAAGGAAATCCATGAAACCTGCGAAGTTGATGTCCAGGCGATTCCCGGAGGACCGCTTTTGATAAACGGAAATATTTCTTTTACAGACGAAAATTCCAACTTGACACGCAAATCAGGGAAAACAGCCTTTTGCCGTTGCCGTCAAAGTAACAATTTACCTTATTGCGATGGTTCACACTTAGAGATAAAAACCGGAAATTAATAATTTAAAATGAAGACTACAATGGAAATTATTCGTGAAGACAATGATGGAAAAGGCGCTTTCAGAGCAATCGAAGGCGATATACAGATGGGCGAGATGACCTATATCTGGCGAGGTGAAAACAAAATCCTTATTTTTCACACGGGGGTAGAACCCGAATTTGAAGGACAAGGTATCGGTAAACAACTGATGATGGAGGCGGTCGATTTTTCCCGGAAAAACGATGTGAAAATTATTCCGCTATGCCCTTTCGTTAAAGCCCAGTACAAAAGAATGCCGGAAATACGCGATACCTTAGCCGATTAATTTGAGCAGATAATAAATAAAAGAGTTGATGAAAAAATTAGGGTTGTTGTTGATATCCGTTCTTACCGTATGTCCTGTTTTTGCACAAAATATCAATGTAAGAGGAGAAGTTGTTGATTCTTTGACGTCGGAAACTATTTCGTATGCTACCGTAAGGCTTACGCCTGCCGCAAATCCCAAAAATATTCTGACGGCCGTTGCGACGGACATTGCCGGGAAATTTAGTTTGAATGTGAATACTCCGGGCGATTATGGGTTGATTGTCAGCTATGTAGGAAAAAATGAACTCTCCGTTCCGCTTCACATTGAATCTGAAAAGCCGGTAAATCTGGGAAAAATTTATCTTTCGGACAATGCGGATGTATTGTCCGAAGTTACTGTTACAGCATTGAAACCTTTGATAAAAGTCGATTTGGATAAAATTGCCTATAACATGGAAGATGACCCCGAATCGAAAACAAACAATGTGCTGGACATGTTACGGAAAGTGCCTTTGGTAACCGTTGACGGCGAAGACAATATCAACCTGAAAGGCTCAAGTAATTTCAAGATTTACCTGAACGGCAAACCGTCGAACATGATTTCGAGCAGCCCTAAAGATGTTTTGAAAAGTATGCCGGCTAATGTAGTGAAAAACGTAGAAGTTATCACCAATCCCGGCGCTAAATACGATGCGGAAGGCGTTGTCGGAATCATTAATATTGTCACACAATCACAATCCATGTTAGGCGGATATACCGCAACCGCCCGTCTCGGCCTTGATTCCAGAAGCGGTTTGAGCGGTGGACTGTACGCCATGCTGAAATACGGAAAAGTCGGATTCACCGGAAACTTTAATTCTTACGCAAGCAAGACTCCTGAATCCGAAACAGGTTCTACAAGAGAAAGTTACATAGACAATGTAAATAAATACCTGTATCAGGACGGCTCCTATACTTACTCGGGAAAAGGGCAATACGGTTACGGTGAAATCAGTTACGAAATTGATACCCTCAATTTAATTAATATCGGATTGAATCGTTATCAATGGAATGGAAAAAACAATCTGAACGGATACGCCCGGATGGAAAATATGAATCATGAACGACTTTATGAATATACCAATCGCAATTTTACCCGGAACGAACAAGGCTCAACCGGTGTAAACGTCGATTTTCAGCATACTTCCCCCACTGTGGCCGACCGTTTGTTCACTTTGTCTTACAGACTTTCTCTTTCTCCGAACAATTCCGGGAATGAAAATACAATCGGACACCCGGATAATGTGACCTTGCCGGAATACATTGATGAAGGCATTATCCGCCAATTTACGGACGCTGAAACAAAGGAACATACGTTTCAGGCGGATTATACTACGCCGATTCAAAAGATACATACCGTCGAAGCCGGAGTGAAGTATATTATCCGTATTAATCAAAGTAACAGCGATTACGAGCGGGAATTTAACGGTTTACTGGATACCGATTATTTGCCGTACGGACAGGAAAAATACATCACACAATTTGAAAACCGGAATGATATCCTGGCAGCATACGCCGGATACAGTCTCCAGTTGAAGAATTGGGGATTTAAGCCGGGTTTACGTTATGAATTTACGAATCTGAACGTTAAATATCCCTTGGGAGCCGACCATGATTTCGGTGTGGATTATTCCAATTTTGTTCCTTCCTTTACGGCTACCTACAAAATAAACATGATGCAAAATATCCGGATAGGATACAATATGCGTATTTCCCGTCCCGGAATCGGACAGTTGAATCCGTATGTCAACAATTCGAATCCGAACTATATTTCCTACGGTAATCCGGAATTGGATGCAGTGAGGTCTCATTCAATCAATATGAATTACGGCTATTTCAATCCGAAAATCACTTTAAATACAAATTTATCGTACGATTTTGAGAATAACGGAATCGAATCGGTGGCTTTTGAAATAGAATCGGGCGACCAAAAAGGAATCAGCGCATCGACGTACAAAAACATCGGGAAGAAAAAACGGCTGAATCTGTCATCGTATTTCAACTGGTCTCCTACGCTGAGATTCCGTGCTTTCGGGAATTTATTCGGAACTTATGCCGATATTAAAGCCAACAACAGTTCCGGCATGGAAAACTCCGGTTTTTATGGTCAGGGCTTTTTCGGAGCGCAATATAAACTGCCGTGGGATGTTTGGGTATCAGGCTTTTTCGGCGGCGGGAAAATGGGCGTTTCTTTGCAGCAGGATGGCGCATACTATTCTTTCCATTCGTTAGGGTTGCGGAAATCATTCCTGAAAGACAGGCTGACAGTTCAATTCAGCGCTTCCAATCCGTTTAAGGAAAGATACAGCCGTACAACAAAAACGTGGACGGAAACTTATTACCAGGAGTCGGTAAACGTTTGGCGGCAGCGGGAATTTAGAATCGGAATTTCGTACCGTTTCGGCGAAATGACGGCTCAGATTAAAAAGGCGAAACGGAGTATCGTCAATGATGATGTCATGCCTTCGGAACAAAGTGAAGGGGAATCGAAATCTCAAGAATGAAACACATTGATTTACGCCACGAATACACGAATAAAATTTTAGTGACGAATAAAAATATAAATAGATGAAACGAAGTTTATTTTTTGTCATTGCCGCTTTTTTATTTTCCCCGCTCTCAGCCCAATACGAGGTGAGAGGCGGAAGCGGACGTCCTTATTGGGCAGGCAAAAACGGCATTACCGAAATATATTTTCTGAATGGAATGGAAGGAGCGCAAATCAAATTTACTTCTTCCCAATCTGCAACACATCAATGGTATCGCTACAAAGAATCCATTGACGACGCGGTTCCCGTTCCTTGTACCCAAAGCGGAAACTCATCCGTAATTACCGATATTCAGGACGGTTATGGTTATTATGTAGCTGCTCCTGTGGGAAACGGTTATATCTGGATTGTCGATTACAGCCGTTATGTTTCCCGCATTTCAGGTTTGAGAGTGATGGAAGACGAATATAAGTGTGAACGGTTGAAACTCATTGCCGATGTAGAGGCTGCGCCTATTTATTACTACACAAACGGAAGACAAAATACTTTGCAACGGAAATTTCTTTTGACATACAATACCTTGAAATGGCAGGAAGAAGAAAAAACATTCATACCTTTCAATGCCTCGCTTGATTTGGAGGAAAGAGAACTGTTTCCCGAAATCAATGTGAACGATCCTCCCCTCACGAATACGACTTTTACGCTGACGGATTCGATAGCAGAGCACTTCGGAATTGCGCAAGCCCTCACTTCGGAAGAATATCGCGCCGTAAGAGTGGAAGCACATTACACTGCCGAAAAAGACAGGGAATTTGGTGATAACGAGAAGCCTAAAACAGGAACGGAATCATCTCCGATCGACTATACCTTTACGGCGTATGCCAATGAACCGATAGCTGCTTATTATATATGGACAGTGATGAAGCAAATCGACAATACAGACCAATACACCACAATAGTCCGGTATACCGATCCTGTTCTCCGGTATACATTCGAGAATACAGGTAATTACCAAGTACAGTTGGAAGTAGACGATGCGCAATCGGTTTGTGCAGATATACTCAATGCTATCACTGTATCAATAGACAGCACCAGAATTATAATACCCAATGCTTTCAGTCCTGGAAGCTCGATTGGCGTCAACGACGAATTGAAAATACAATTCCGTTCTGTTATTTCTTTCCGTGCATTCGTATACAACCGCTGGGGCAATCTGCTTTATCAATGGAGCGACCCCACCAAAGGCTGGAATGGCATGGTCAACGGGAAATTTGTACCGACGGGCGTTTATTTCGTTGTTGTGGAATATACGGATTCGGAAGGGAGGAGGCGCAAGGAAGCGCGGGATGTGAATGTGTTGAGGACTAAGAATTAGATGAAGCAAATACACCTATTCCCGCTTCCCCCACAAAGACTCACCCGACTGATTCAAGCCCGCATACACCAAAGTATGTTTACGCGGCGAAGCCTCCCAATCCGCTTCACGCTCCACATAAAGTTTCTGAGCGCCGATTGTCAGAATTTTTTTACCGGCATCCCAGGACCAGGCGCCGGACAAAGCTCCCGTAGCTGTATGATTGCTTGCCAAAGTAAGTGTCCCTGATGCCTGTTGTTTGCCGGCATCGTATTTCAGCGTGATGTTTTCCCAGGTTCCCATCAGTTCCTCCTCCGTAATGCTTACATCCGGGACGACGGCATAACGTTCGGGCATAACAACCGGCCAGCCGTCGTCCGTCCAACGGATTTTGCGGACATGTCCCATCATGATGGCGTTGCTGTAAGCATTTCCATTCGTATTTGCGGGCAGGCGGCCTTGCGAACTGTAATACCA
>JAISXN010000080.1 GCA_031270525.1 Candidatus Symbiothrix sp.
CTTTCGTCCATCGCCGTTTACGAACTCGAAGGCATTATCGTTTCGGGAAATGTCAATGCGCTGAAAGCCGTAAAAGGTATCGGAAACAAAACGGCCGAACGGATTATCATCGACCTGAAAGACAAGGTGAAAATCAGCGGAACGGCAACATCCGCTCAAGCTTCCGCTTTGAACGAAACTGCGCAAGAAGCCGTTTCAGCACTGACATCGTTGGGATTCAACCAGTTGGCGTCCCAGAAAGTAGTCAATAAAATATACTCCGAAAAACCGGCATTGACGGTGGAAGAAATTATCAAAAACGCCTTAAAAATGCTTTGATGAAATCAGGGAAAAAGTATATATTTTCGGTTCTGTTTCTTACCTTCGCAAGCGGATTTTTCAACTTGTCTTCCCCTCAAGCGCCTCCGCAAAAAACCGCAGGTAAAGATACGGTAAGTACGATTTTCCCTGTCGCAAAAACCACTCCCGAAACTTACAAAGATGTTAAAGACATCTATCCCATTGATTTATCAACGCCGCAAAACTTCAAATCCGACTTTGAATATAATCCGGCGACCAACCGTTACGAATTAAGGACAAAAATCGGAAACGAAGACCTTAGCACTCCGCTCACGCTTACCCCCGACGAATACTATAAATACAGCCTGAAAAAAAGCATGGATTTGTTTTACAAAGACAAATATGCAGCAGAATTTGACAGCCTGACTTTGAGGAAAGACAAAGACGCTTTATCTGCCTTCGATTTTAAGGTCAACATAGGGCCGGCCGATAAAATTTTCGGGCCGGGCGGCGTCCGTTTAAACGCTAACGGAAGCCTTACCACCAAATTAGGATTCACGCATACTTCAACCCAAAACCCAACTTTGACCGAACGGCAACGGAATCACACCGCTTTCGATTTCGACACCCAGATTCAAGCCGATATCAAAGCATCAGTAGGCGATAAACTCAATTTCGATTTGAATTACAACACGGAATCCACTTTCGATTTCGATACGAGAAAACTTAAATTAGGTTATGTTGGAAAAGAAGACGAAATCGTAAAAGTTCTGGAAGCCGGCAATGTCAGCATGAACACCACCAACTCCCTCATCAGAGGCGGTGCGGCATTATTCGGTATCAGAACCCAGCTACAGTTCGGGAAATTAACCGTCGACGCCGTTTTCTCCCAGCAAGAATCGCAATCCCGGTCCATTTCGACCAAAGGAAACGTACAAACAACCCCGTTTGAAGTAGCAGTCGATAAATACGACGAGAACATGCATTATCTTCTCGGACATTATTTTTATAACCACTACGATGAGGCCATGAGCACTTTGCCTTTCATCAAATCGCCCGTTAGCATCGACCGGATAGAAGTATGGATAACCAATCGCCGTTCGAATTTCAATGAAGCGCGGAATATCGTCGCTTTCGCCGACCTCGCCGAACACCATTTTATCCATAATTCCAATTTTACACAGCCGAAAGGCATGGACTCCCTGCCTTATAATGGAGCGAATAATCTATACTCCAAAATAACAAGTGATGAATATTCCGGAGCGCGTAACATCAGCACAGTCAATCAGGCTTTGGGAAACGACCTGGAAAATGGATTGGATTATGAAAAAATTGAAAACGCACGCAAACTGGAGCCTTCCGAATATACTTATAATCCGCAATTAGGATACATTTCCCTGCGTTATCCCTTGCTACCCGACGAAGTTCTGGCTGTTGCCTATTCATATATGTACAAAGGAGTTACATATCAAGTCGGCGAATTTTCAACCGATAATCCAAACAATAGCAACGACAATCTGTACGTTAAATTAATAAAAGGAACAACTGTTTCCCCGAATTATCCGACCTGGAAACTGATGATGAAAAATGTGTACGCCATTACAACGTACAATCAGAGTTTGACTCAGGAAAAATTCCGGCTGAACATCAAATACCTGAACGATACAACCGGAGTTTATCTGAACTATATCACCGAAGGAAAAATCGCCAATCAACAGTTGCTCAGGGTTGAAAGATTAGACCGCCTGGATTCCCGCAACGAAACGCGCCCCGATGGATTCTTCGATTTCGTACCCGGCCTCACCGTAATACCCAACGATGGGAAAATCATCTTTCCGGTAATTGAACCTTTCGGCTCTCACCTGTGGAAAATGATCGCCGACAGCACGATTGCCAAACGATATGTATTTCAGGAACTGTACGATTCGACCCTGACCGTAGCGCGGCAAACGGCCGAAAAAAATAAATTTATTCTCAGCGGAGAATACAAAGGCTCGGATGCCTCCAACATCAACCTCGACGGAATAAACATTGCCAAAGGTTCGGTCACAGTTACCGCAAACGGCGTCCTGCTGAAAGAAAACGTCGATTATACCGTCGATTATGCCACCGGCCATGTAACCGTCATCAACCCGCTTTATGAAAATGCCAATATTCAGGTTTCATCCGAAGACCGTTCCGCTCTCGGTATGCAACGAAAAACCATGATGGGCCTGAATTTGAATTATGCCGTAAACAAACAGTTCAACATCGGAGCTACCGTCATGAACCTGAGCGAAATGCCGCTTACAATGAAAACCGAACCCGGACAGGAATCTATCGACAACACTTTGTTCGGTTTCAATGTCAATTACGCGACGCAATCACAGTTGCTGACCAATTTATTAGACAAAATACCTTTGCTGGAACTCACAGAGCCTTCCCAGATTACGCTCACTGCCGAATATGCCCGCCTGATTCCGGGACACTATAAAAGCAAATACGGGGGAAACCATTCCTACATCGACGATTTTGAACAAGCCAAACAGGTCATAGACCTTCGTTCGCCCTATTCGTGGAGTTTATCGTCGACTCCCTCTATGTTTCCGGATTCCAAAAAAGTAAACAACATAGATTACGGTAAAGACCGGTCGTTGCTGGCCTGGTACTACGTCGACGCGTTATTCACCCGTAAATCCTCACTCACACCGACCCATATCAAAAACGATTTAGACCAATTGTCGAATCACTACGTGCGGGAAATACGGGAGAGCGAGCTTTTCCCTGCTAAATACCCGACTTTCGGAGAACCTGCAACGATTCCGGTACTCAACCTCGCTTTTTATCCACACGAACGCGGACCATACAACCTGAACGCTTTGGAAATGAATCCCGACGGAACGCTGAGCAAGCCGGAAAAACGCTGGGGCGGTATCACCCGGAGAATCGAAGGCCTCAATACCGATTTTGAAGCCAACAACATCGAAACCATCGAATTCTGGCTTTTAGACCCATTTATCGGAAAAGAAGATTCACGCGGCGGAGATTTGTATTTCAATTTAGGCGAAATATCGGAAGATGTATTAAAAGACGAAAAGAAATTCTTTGAAAACGGCTTACCGGTGGACGGCGATACATCCAAAGTTGAGAAAACAGTCTGGGGTTTGGTTCCCAGACAGCAGTCTATGGTATATGCCTTCGATAATACGGCCGGAGCAAGAAAATTGCAAGACGTAGGATTCAACGGTTTATCCACCGAAAACGAATTTACCTACCCGGCTTATGCCAATTATCTGGCCGAACTGGACCGGGTTCTTTCCCCCGATACGAAAGAAGCGATGAGAAACGACCCGTTTTCTCCTTACAACGACCCTGCCGGCGATAATTATCACTATTTCAGGGGCAGTGATTACGATAGGCAAGAGTTACCCATTCTTGAAAGATACAAACGTTACAATGGCGTGGAGGGAAACTCGGCCGACGCTTCCGATTCGGGTTCGCCCAACAGGGAAAGCTACAATACCGCCGCAAGGCTTGTTCCTGACGTAGAAGACATTAACCAGGACAATACCCTCAATGAAACCGAAAAATATTTTCAGTATAAAGTGTCGATTCACCCCGACAGTATGATTGTCGGCAAAAACCACATCGTACAAAAAATGGAAGTGAGGCCGACTTTGAAAAACGGTAAAAGTGAAATAGTTACCTGGTATCAGTTCAAAATTCCCCTTAGCGAATATGAGAAAAAAGAAGGTACCATTGCCGATTTCAAAACCATTCGTTTTGTCCGGATGTTTCTCACTAATTTTTCCGACTCCATTATCCTTCGTTTCGGAACGCTGCAATTCGCTTACGGTCAGTGGCGTACCTATACGAAAGACTTGTTCGACCCTAAATTGCCGCCCCAGGGAAGCGGCAGCATCAGCATGTCGACGGTCAATATCGAAGAAAACGGCAGTAAAGAACCGGTCAATTATATTATGCCTCCGGGCGTAAACCGGATTTTAGACCCCGGGCAAACCCAACTGCGGCAACAAAACGAACAATCCATGTCGCTTCTGATTAACGACCTTTCGCAAGGCGACGCCCGCGCCATCTACAAATCAACCGGTTTGGATACACGCCAATACCGTCGTTTGCAAATGTTTACCCATGCCGAAAAAATACTCGACAAACCTACTAATTTGCAAGACAACGATTTATCCGTATTCATCCGTTTGGGTTCGGATTATAAAAACAACTACTACGAATACGAGGTGCCGTTAACGCTCACGTCTCCGGGACGTTACATCGAATCGACCGAATCAAGGAAAATTGTCTGGCCGGAATCGAATATGATTGATTTCCCCTTCAAATTGCTCACAAATCTCAAATTGCAAAGGAACAAAGAAAAACGAAAAGCCGGTTCGGAAGTAACCTATTACACGCCTTTCTCCATTTTTGACCCCGAAAAGCCGATGAATACGGTAACTGTTGTCGGAAACCCCACCATCTCCGATATCAGAGTAGTTATGATTGGCGTCCGGAATAATTCCCGCGCCACTCAGTCCGCAGAGATTTGGGTGAACGAATTGCGCTTGACCGATTTTAACGAAGACGGAGGTTGGGCCGGAAACGCCAATCTCTATGTCGGACTTTCCGACATGGGTTCGGTCAGTTTTTCGGGAAGAAAAGAAACGGCGGGATTCGGCAGTCTGGACCAGGGTATCATGGACCGCAACATCGACGACGTCTATCAATATAATGTTTCTTCGCAAATCGACTTGGGACGTTTTTTCCCCGAAAAAGCCAAAGTCCATCTTCCGTTCTACTATTCATATACGGAAGATGTTGTCAGTCCGAAATACAATCCGTTGGACCAGGACGTTTTGCTCAAAGATGCCATAGACGCGATGGAAACACAAGCAGAGAGAGATTCGCTCAACAATGTAGCGCAAAATAAGAAAACGACTAAATCAATTGCTTTCAACGGCGTCAAAGCGGACATCCGAAGCAAGCGTCCGATGCCTTACGACCCGGCCAATTTCGCTTTCGATTATTCACATGTGGAAGATTATCTGCAAGATGCGACCACTCAATACGAACGAACCCTGGCCGATGCGATAAATCTGAACTATTCCTATTCCCCGGTATTTAAGCCCTGGAAACCTTTCGACAAAACCGGACAAAAGAAAGAAGGACAATCCCAACAAAGAACGATGACTTCCGGTTCGTCTTTCCTGAAAAATTTTGAAATCGGTTATCTTCCGAAAATTCTTGAAATTAATCTGGAAAGAACGCGGAACTATTATGAAGTACAATTGCGGGATTTGGGCAACCTGGGCGAAAATATGCTTCCGCCCTCTTTCCGGGACGATTTTTACTGGAACCGTTTATTGAAAGCGCAATGGGATTTGACAAAAAGCCTGAGACTTACCTTTAATTCACAAACCAATGCACGGATAGAAACGCTCAAACAAATAACCGACGATAGCTTCCTGCCGGACGATGAATACCTTAAAAGAAAAAAATCCGTCTGGCAAGACATCCGGGACATGGGTAATCCGATGGATTACACGCAATCCTTTACAGCCGTCTATGCGCTGCCTTTCAATATGATTCCGGCGCTCTCTTTTGTCAAAGGTTCTCTGTCGTTCAACAGCGGATACCAATGGCAAAAAGGCGCTACGCTCGATTCCGGGGAAAATCCCGATGCGGAAAATGTTGAAATGGGAAATGTGATTAATAACAATCGCATTTTTGGAATAAACGATATACAATTCGACTTGTTGACTCTGTATAATAAATCCAAATTTTTATCGGATGCAAACAAAAGATTTACCGCATCAAGAAGCAATACTTCCGTCCGGAATACAAGAAGAACAAGCGGCGCTGATGCAAATGCAGCCAAAACAGAAGAAGCCAAAAAAGCCGAATTGAGAAAGAAAAAATACGAAGGCGACGTCACGCTCAATCCCGATTCTGTGACGGTTCTCGCTCATCAATTAAATAACAAGCGATTACGAATTACGGCACGCGATGAAAGGGGTAAATTATACCACCTCAAATACAAGGCTATCGACAATAATTCCATTCGAATCCAAAATAAAGATTCGGTAAAACTGAAACTGGTCATTTCACAATTGCCGCCGCTTGATGAAGAAAACTGGTACAAAACCTTGCAGGTAGTGGCGCGGGGATTGATGATGGTCAGGTCGTTCGGTTTTTCGTACAATGAAGGAAACGATATGATGATACCTAATTTCAGGGAAAACATAGGCAATTTCTTCGGCCAGGGTTCAACGATGTACGGAAATGCGCCCGGTTTGGATTTTGCATTCGGATTGGTAGGAGAAAACTATATCGAAAGAGCGAAAAAGAACAACTGGTTGGTTACTAATGAAAACAACATCACGCCGGCCATGCTGAATAAAACGGGAACTTTTAATTTCACGGCAAATTTAGAGCCGATTACCGGTATGCGTATTGTTTTGAACGCTACGCGAACTAAAACAGACCGGCAACAAACCTATTTCATGTATGGGGATAATTTGAGTTCTATGCCCAGAAAATTCACCGGCGATTTCAAAATGACCATGGTTACCTTAGGTACAGCCTTCGCCAATTCGGGTAACGCCGGTAACGGTTATTATTCCGAAACATTCCAGAATTTCCTGGATAACAGGAAAGTGATCGCCAATCGTTTGCAACAGGTTTACAGCAATACGACCTATCCGGATGCAGGTTTTCTGCAGGGCAGTCCTTTGGCCGGACAAGCTTTTGACCCTCAAAACGGAGGCGTCGAATTTAATTCTACCGATGTGTTGATTCCGGCTTTTATTGCAGCTTATACCGGACAAAATGCGAAATCGGTCGGGCTGTCGGCTTTTCCCGCATTGAAAAAACTTTTGCCCAACTGGAAAATCACGTACGACGGGTTGATGCAAATCCCATTTATCAGGAAAAACTTCAAGTCGTTTGTGCTTGAACACACTTACTCAAGTTTTTACAGCGTCGGCGGATTCAATTCTTTCACGAGTTGGGTCGGCGCCGGACACGGCGATATCGGATTCATTCAAAATGTGACGGACAATCGTCCTTATCCCTCTTCGCCTTACGATATTACGGCTGTCAGCATTGTTGAAACATTCAATCCGCTGTTGGGCCTTAATTCCACGCTCACCAACAATGTGAGTCTCTCTTTCAAATACAATACCGGCCGGACTGTCAACCTGAATGTTTCTGCCTACCAGATTGTCGAGTCTAAAAAACAGGATTTCTCTTTCATTACAGGCTATCGTTTCGAAAATTTCAATCGCGTGCTGAAAATCAGGAAAACCGGCGGCCCCAATTTCAATAACGAAATGAAAGTTTCGGCCGAAGTCACTTACAATATGACGCAAAATTTGATTCGTAAGATTCAGGACAACTTTACCCAAGCTACCGCCGGAAATTCGCAAATCATGATTAAGCTTTCGGCCGATTACAGTTTGAGTAAATTGGTAACATTGCAGGC
>JAISXN010000180.1 GCA_031270525.1 Candidatus Symbiothrix sp.
CATCCCGGTGATGAATTAGCGCAAAAACGGCACAATTCCTTTGGAAAAACCGAGATGTGGTACGTCATCAAAGCTGAGCCGGGCGCTTATTTGTATTCGGGATTTTCACAAGCCATCACGCCCGGACAATATTTGAAAAGTCTGGAAGACGATACGTTTATCAATTATTTGCAAAAACATGAAGTAAAATCCGGCGATGTTTTTTTCCTGCCTGCCGGACGTGTACATGCCATCGGCGCGGGTTGTTTTATCGCAGAAATTCAACAAACTTCGAATATTACTTACCGGATTTACGATTACAACCGGAAAGACGCCCGGGGTAATCCGAGGGAATTGCATACGGAATTGGCCAAAGATGCGATTGATTATAAGATTTATCCCGATTACAAACTGGCTTATATCCCGAAACCCAACGAAATACAGACTTTGGTTTCCTGCCCTTATTTCACGACTCGCCTGATTGAAGCCAATCCGGATAAAACCATCCGGTTTACCGATTCGAACGATTCGTTCTCCATATATATCTGTATGGAGGGAAAGGCTTATTTGACGGATAATAGCGGCGGTTTAACGGAAATCCGGCAAGGCGAAACGGTATTGTTTCCGGCTGAGAACCCGGCAAAAGAAATACGGTTTGAAGAAAAAAGTAAGATTTTAAAAACATATAAATAACAATGAATGAACCTATTGAATTTTGGATTGGATTTATTGCGTTTGTAATAGTGATGTTACTGCTCGACTTGTTCGTCTTTCACAAAAAAAACGAAGTGGTGAAAGTAAAATCGGCATTAATATGGAGTGCATTTTGGATAGGCTTAGCCATGCTTTTCAACATTGGCATCTATTTCTTTCTGGGACATCAAAAAGCCCTCGATTTTTTTACAGGATATTTGATTGAAGAATCGTTAAGCGTCGATAACCTGTTTGTTTTCATCATGATTTTTGCATCATTCAATATTGAACCGAAATACCAGCACCGCATTCTGTTTTGGGGCATTATTGGCGCAATCGTGATGCGTGCCGTGTTTATTTTTGCGGGTATTGCGCTTATCGAACGATTCGACTGGGTGATGTATATCTTCGGTATCTTTTTGGTTTACACGGGAATAAAAATGTTTTTCGAGAAAGAAGATAAAGGCGAACCTATCGACCTCGAAAACAACAAAATGATAAAATTTGTTAAATATTTTTTCCCAATCACCATCGACAACGAGGAAACCCATTTTTTTAAGCGTATTCACGGCAAATTATTTGCGACTCAATTTTTGCTGACGCTCCTGATGATCGAGGGTTCGGATTTAATTTTTGCGGTCGATTCGATTCCTGCCGTGATGTCGGTTTCGACCGACCCATTCATCGTTTACACATCGAATATTTTTGCCATTCTCGGTTTACGCTCGCTTTATTTTGCGCTAAGCGGTATCATGGACTATTTCCGCTATTTGAAATTAGGACTGGCATTTATCCTGTCTTTTATCGGTTTGAAAATGTGTATCAATGAGTTATGCAGCGAAATGGATTGGCATTTTCATATCTCCAATTTTGCATCTTTGGGCGTAATTATCGGAATATTAACTATTTCCATTATTGCTTCGGTTATTAAAACCCGACAGGAAAAATCTTCGAACTAATGTTTTCGCAATAACAAGAAAAAAGCGCATAGAATCACTTCTCTGCGCTCTCTAACGCCGACAAAATCGCGTCTTTATTTACCAAAACCATACTAAAGAGTTTTATATGAAAAAACTGTCTTACTGTTGCAAAGTAACAAAAGATAAATCAATTTGAATGTTAACGGAATGTTATTATTATGTTATCATTACGTTAACATAAGTTTTATTCCAATTCAACGACGGTAATTCCTGCTCCTCCGAATTGTACATGTTCGTCTTGAAACCGTTTCACGTCCGGTACTGTTTTCAGGTAATCCCGAATGATTTGGCGCAAAGCTCCCGTACCTGTTCCGTGCAGGATGCGGACCCGGCCGGCACTGCATTGGACAGCATCGTCAATATAGTACATCACGGCTTGCAGCGCTTCATTACCTCGCATTCCGCGAACGTCGATTTCCAGTTTGAAATTCAGTTTCTTTTCCGACAAAACGGAAGATGGCGAAGGCTGAGAAATTACAGACGAAAGATTTGAAATCGAATTTTTTGCCTTTTGTCCCGTACTTTGTACTTTTTCAAGTTGTCCGGCTTTGACGGCCGTCTTGATTGCGCCGAAAGCTACTACGAAGAAGTCGTCTTTCATATCAATCACGGTTCCAACGGTTTGTTGGCCTTTCATGCGAACGGAGTCGCCGATGGAGAAAACGGTGCCCGGTACACAATGCACGGTACGCAGGGTGGGCTTTTCGTGTACCGTGCACCGTGTACCGTGTACCTTTTGTTTAAATTCATCAAATTCTTTGCGAATCGTTTTGGTTTTTTCCTTCCCTGCTTGCGCTTCCTTGATTTCACGGATGGTATTTTCAATTTTGGCATTGGCTTCCGACAACAAATGTTCTGCATCGGTTTTCGCTTTCGCCAGCCATTCCTTCTTTTGCAATTCCAGTTTTTCCAAATCCGATTGATAACGTTCGGACAATTCCTCCAGCCGTTTTTCCTGCCGGTGAATTTGTTGGCGTTTCGATTCCCAGTACCGTTTATCCCTGACGACGTCCTGCAAATATTTATCCATGTTGATGTAATCCCGACCGACTTTTTCGGAAGCTTCCGCAATCACATCTTCCGAGAGACCAATTTTGCGGGCAATTTCAATGGCAAACGAAGAGCCGGGTTGCCCAATAGAAAGTTGGAACAAGGGCTGCATCAAGTGACGGTCGTACAGCATCGCACCGTTTATAATTCCCTCATGATCATCGGCATACAATTTTAAGTTGTGATAATGCGTCGTGATAACGCCCCAACAAGCTTTTTCGTTGAAACGATGTAACAGCGCTTCGGCAATAGCGCCTCCGATATTGGGTTCGGTGCCTCCGCCAAATTCATCAATTAAAATCAGGGATTCGGAACCGGCATTTCTCAACATGAATTTCATATTGAGCAAGTGAGAACTGTAAGTCGATAAATCGTTTTCGATAGATTGTTCATCGCCGATATCGAGGAATATATCCTTGAAAATACCTGTTTTAGAGCGTTCTTCGACAGGGATCAGCAATCCCGATTGCAGCATGTATTGCAATAAGCCTACGGTTTTGAGCAGAACCGATTTTCCACCGGCGTTGGGACCGGAGACAAGCAAAATTACCCCTGAATTAACGGAAGGAGATTGGGAAATTAATGTAATTTCCAAAGGAACAACCGGCTTATTCTGCTTTTTATGCGAAAGATAAAGCAAAGGATGAACGGCGCGAATCCAATCCATTTGGCGGACGTCTTCAAAAGCCGGAAGAATGGCTTCGATATCCGAAGCAAATAAAGCTTTGGCGCGGATAAAATCAATTTCCGCCAGAAAACGGTAAGAATTGAGAATTTCCGGGATTTCCGGACGGATTTGATTCGTGAAAGTTGTGAGGATACGAACAATTTCACGTTTTTCATCGCTTTCCAGTTCACGGATTTTGTTGTTCGCTTCCACCACTTCGGCCGGTTCGATAAAAACCGTCTTACCGGTAGCAGATTCGTCATGCACGATTCCCTTGATTTTACGTTTGAATGCCGAAGAAACGGGAATCATGAGTCGTCCGTCGCGCATGGTCGGCGTAACATCTTTATCGACAAGGTTCTCCGACTGAGCCATTCGTAAAATACCCTGTAAAGTTTTGGAAATCCCGTTTGCCGTCTGGGTCAGTTGCCGGCGAATATCGGCCAATGCAGGAGAAGCGTTGTCACGGATTTTTCCGAACTTGTCGAGAATCATGTCGATTTGTTTGGTTAGTTGGGGAAAAGAAGCGACGCCGGAGGCTAATTCCTGCAAATAAGGGTAATCTCCGTCCGGCTTGAAAAACCGGACAATCTCGTTGATGGTTTCCAAAGAGCGGCGAATATCAAATAATTCTTTCTCAATCAAGTAAGTACCTTCGATCCGGATTTTCTTCAAAGCGTCACGAACGTCAAAAAAGTAATCGGAGGGGAAAGAATCTTCTTCTTGGATAATCCTTGTAAATTCATGGGTTCGGTACAATTGTTTCCGGATAAAAATAAAATCGGAAGAGAACGTCATTTCAGAAACTTTTTCCTCACCGAGAGGCGACAGGCAACGGCTTTTAATCAATTGCCGTATTTTGTCGAAGCCTATTTTTTGTTCAAAATTTTCGGGATAAATCATGTTTATTTTTACTATCCTTGTACCCAGCGGTTTAAAGTACGTTCTCCGGCATTAAATTCCGCCCCGATTTTTACGATTTTTTTGTTGCCGGCAGCATATTCGGCTGCATATTTACGTTCATCAATCTGTTTTAACGCGTCTTCGGCTGTCCCTTTTCCGGTCAGTTTGAACTCGAATATAAAAACGGTATCATCCACGACTACAACCGCATCGGCGCGACCGATGGCGCTGCTTATTTCGGTTTGTACAAATTGTCCCATCAGTTTGAACAACAAGTAAAAAATGGTTTGATAGTGTTTTTCTTCCTTATTGTTCAATTCATAAGGAATGCCCGAAAAAAAGGCTTGCAAACGGGTCATAAAACCGTCGACATTGCCGGCTCGCAAGTTGCGAATGAAATTGCCGACGGAAAATTCGGTCGACATTTCCCTGTCCGGTATATAGGCAGGAACCAAACGTTTTATAAATCCGTACTTTACCTCCTCATTCGGAAATCCAAGCGTGTATTCGTTAAATTCCCGGTCATATTTTTTAATGGTCAGATAACCGCTTTGGTACAGGATCGGGACGGGATTCTTGTTTCCCACCTGATAATCCGTTATCAAATCCGCCGGCATTTGCACATCATTTTCCAAACTTGTTAAATTAAAATCAATGTTTTTCAACATCTTAATCAAAAATGTCGGGGTGCCGGTTTCAAACCAATAGTTGCCGAAGTCCAGGCTTGCAAAGGTATTTAATATACTGAACGGGTTATAGAGATCTTCGCTTTCTTTGGCAAAATGATAGCCGTCGTACTGTTTTTTCAGTTCGGCAAGCGTTTTTTCATAACTTAGGCCTTGTTTTTCGCCTAATGCGTGCAGTTCCGGTTGAAAGTTTTCGATAAGTTCGGTTTCCGAAATACCGCAAATACCGGCATATTGTTCTTTCATGCTTATATCCTGCAAATGATTCAAATCGCTGAAAACGCTGACTCTTGAGAATTTGGTAACCCCGGTGAGAAAAACAAATTGCAGGTAAGCGTCGGAGCTTTTGAGCACGCCGTAAAAACTTTTCAATACGGTGCGAATTTCATCGTTAACGTCCGGTTTGTCCATTGTGCTGAGTAAGGGTTTGTCGTATTCGTCTATCAAAACGACTACTTTACGTCCGGTTT
>JAISXN010000182.1 GCA_031270525.1 Candidatus Symbiothrix sp.
ACATATTTACTACCGGCATCCGGAACGGTTCATCAAATATGGAACGCAAATTTATTTCGACCCGGGCATACCGGAAAACAGAAAACATATCTGCTCCGTAATCAAAGACATCGTGAGCCGCTATGATGTGGACGCTATTCACACAGACGACTATTTCTATCCGTATCCTGTTGCAGGAGAACGATTTGAAGATGAAAACAGCTTTAACCGATACGCTTACAGGCAAGGATTCAAGTCAAATCAATTAGGCGACTGGCGGCGGAATAATGTGAATCTGTTGATAGAAGAAATCAAGCAGACCATTGTTTTGAGCAAACCTTGGGTGCGCTTCGGCATTAGCCCTTTCGGCATTTACCGGAACAAAAAAAGTACGCCGGACGGTTCGGGCAGCAATACCAACGGTTTACAAAATTACGACGACCTTTACGCCGATGTTCTGCTTTGGGCGCAAAAGGGTTGGGTGGACTACATTATTCCCCAGATTTATTGGGAAATAGGACATTCGGCTGCCGATTACGATACATTAATTCACTGGTGGAGTAAACAGAAAATGAATGTGCAATTGTATATCGGACAAGATGTTGGCCGTACCGTCAAAACACCCGACCGGATTGATTCATGGAAAAATCAATTGCCGGCGAAGATGAAATTGGAAAGAAGGCTCCCCGGAATCGACGGAAATTGTTGGTGGTCGGGTTACAGCTTAACCGGAAATACGCGAGGTATAGCAGACAGTTTGGTAAATAATTACCAAAAATATCCGGCATTGATTCCGGCTTATGTTCATCAGCACAAGAAAGCGCCGAAAGATGTGAAACATTTAAAAGCGGAATGGACGTCGTTCGGTTACATCTTGCATTGGAAACAAAACGGGAACCCTGCAAATCCTGAAAAAGCGCAGTATTATGTTATCTACCGGTTCGGAAATAAAGAGAAAACCGATTTGACGGATCCGTCAAAAATCGTTTGCGTTACACGGAAAACTTTTTATTTGTTGCCTTATGACCGGGGGAAAGTGAAATACAAATATGTCGTCACTTCGGTCGACCGGTTTCATAATGAGACTAAAAAGGGAAAGTC
The DNA here is from genome assembly GCA_031270525.1 of Candidatus Symbiothrix sp. Classification (GTDB taxonomy): domain Bacteria; phylum Bacteroidota; class Bacteroidia; order Bacteroidales; family Azobacteroidaceae; genus Azobacteroides. The sequence goes on from JAISXN010000182.1 coordinate 1,081, forward strand.
GAAGAAAGTAAAATTGTAGTGAAAAATTCTAATGAACTCGCTAAGTTCAAATGAAATTCGGTTTATGTAATAAATAGTTGTTATCTTTGTATCTTTAATCGCTAAAAAGAAAATGAATATGCAATTTACAGCACTTGCTTTCCTTGTTTTCGAAAAGTCTATTGAGGATTATCATCAGTGGGATGATGTGGACACAACTATTCAAAACCCTTATCCTGAGAAATCTATCGAATATTACCTGTACCTGAAAAACTGGATTGATACGGTTCAATGGCATTTGGAAGATATTATCCGGGACCCAAGGATAGAGCCGGTTAAGGCTTTGGAAATCAAACGAAGAATTGATAAGTCAAATCAAGACCGTACGGATTTGGTCGAATTGATTGACAGTTATTTTTTTGAAAAATACCGGAATATCCGTCCTTCGGAAGCGGCTACTCTCAACACGGAAAGTCCGGCATGGGCTATCGACCGCTTGTCTATTCTGGCTTTGAAAATCTTTCACATGCAAAAGGAAGTAGAACGACGCGATGATAACGAAACGGGTAAAAAAGCGTATCAGGATAAATTAAATATTCTTTTGGAACAACGGAAAGATTTGTCCCTGGCCATTGACCGGCTTCTGGAAGACATTGAGTCCGGTAAAAAATACATGAAGGTCTATAAACAAATGAAAATGTATAACGACCCGGATTTGAATCCGGTGCTATACGGAAAAAAATAATATGACGATTACGCTTGTCATCCGTCTGTCGTCTTTGGGAGACGTAGCTATTCTGATTCCTACGCTTTATTCGGTTGCTTCAAAAAATCCGGATGATATATTTCTTTTGATTACTAAAAAACCCTTACAACCTTTGTTTTTTAATAAACCGGACAATCTGATCATTTTTCCGATGCAATCGAAAGAGCGGCACAAAGGTTTTTGGGGATTAATCCGGGCGATTGGGGATATTGACGCTGTCGTTAATCAATTGAGAAAAAAGGACTTGACCGGTAGAAATTCCAAACAAATCTTAAAAGTAGCCGATTTACATGCCGTCATTCGTTCGGCAATTATTGACTTTTTTTTCAGGCTGAAAGGCGCAAAGGTTGCGGTAATCGCTAAAAGCAGGCTGGCCGGAAGGGCGCTCGTTCGCAGGGAAAACAAGATATTTCAGCCTTTACAAACCGCTTTCGGTCGTTATCGGGAAGTTTTTGAGAAATTAAGTTACGATGCAAGTTTGAATTTCAAGGGGTTTTATCCGAAGGAAGACAAAAAAACCGAAACGTGGATCGGGGTTGCTCCCTTTGCCAAACATCGCAGCAAGATTTATCCTTTCGAACAAATGGAAGAAGTCGTGCGCATCTTGAATAACCGGCCGGCTACGAAGATTTTCCTGTTCGGAGGAAAAGAAGAATGTCGTCTGCTGGAAGAATGGACAAGGAAATACGGACGGGTAGAATCTGTTGCCGGATCAATGCCTTTCCCTGACGAACTTTCCCTGATGAATCGCTTGGACGTGATGTTGAGTATGGATTCCGCCAATATGCATCTGGCTTCTTTAGTCAATACGCCGGTTGTTTCCGTTTGGGGCGCAACACACCCTTATGCCGGATTTTACAGCTACAATCAAAACCCCAAAAATGCGGTGCAAATAGACTTATCGTGTCGTCCTTGCTCGATTTTCGGGGGTAAGCCTTGTTGGAGAGGTGATTATGCTTGCTTGACGGGAATCGATCCCCAAGTGATTGTCGAAAAAATCAATTCACTTCTTTCTCTTCCTCAAATAACTTCTGAAACTCCTCAGTCGTAACAGTTTTAAGTTCCAGTGTTAATTCTTCTTTGAGCAAACCGGTTAATTTCTTTTCGATGGATTTATCAATTAAATGACGAACGGAATCTTCTTTTTTCAACATCTCCTGCGAATAACTTTCCAGCAACTGGTCGGGAATATTACTCATCCCGTATTGCATAAATTGCGCACGTGTCACTTGTTTAGCGGTTTCGCGGATATCAGCATCATCCACGTTTATTTTGTAGTCGCTGACCAATTGTTCCTTAATCAAGTGGTATTTCAAATCTTTTATGATTACCGGAAAATCTTTTTCAACAGATTCCGGTGTTCTTTCTTCGGAAGAAGTCAGTAGCCAACGTTTCAGGAATGTTTCGGGGAATATTAATTCGCCGGCTTTTTCCACCAGATATTTACCCGCGTCGTTCAGGAATTTGGCATCGCTATCCGGAGTCATCTGTTGCGTGACGATTTCTTTGATCTTTTCGCGGAAAGCTTCTTCCGTAGTGACTGTTCCCGGTTCGAATACTTTATCAAATAATTCCTGATTTATTTCGGCTTCTTTATAGCGGGTTATTTCTTTGATTTCAAAAGAGAAATCGCCTGTATAATTCTTTACTTCGTCTTTTTTTATTTTCAGGAAGGACGAGAGTTCGGCGGAACTTCCATCATAAGCTTTGTACGGATTGAAAACAATCGTCGCATTTATTTTAGCGCCCATGAATCTGGCTTTTTCTTCTTCGTCTTTTATGTAAAAAGGCATTATAACAGTATCTTCGTTTATGATACCATCTACCTCCGGTTTGCCGTTTTCGTCCAATTCGGTTAAGACGCCTTTCGCAATGTCTTTCCCTTCAATTGTTTCGACTACTTCGTAGGTTCCGTGACCGGTTTTGAAATTTTCAACTTGTTTATTGATCATATCGTCGGTTACCTCGATCAGATAATAAGGCAATTTATCTTCTTTCGATAATTTTACATCTATATGGGGAGTCAAACCAATGTCGAAAGTAAAGGAAAAATCTTCCTGTTTGTTGAAATCCAATGGCTTTTGTTCATCGGCGGCCGGAAGAGGTTCTCCCAATAAGTTCAACTTTTCCTCTTTGATATAAGCAAGTAATTTATCGGAAACTAACTTATTAACTTCTTCAACCAGGACGGATTTACCATACATTAGTTGTATTCTTGAGAGGGGAGCCATTCCTTTCCGGAATCCGGGAATAAGCGCATTTCTGCGTAAGTTTTTTATGTTTTTTTCTACTTCGTTTGCATAATCTTCTTTTGCAATATCGAGGGTAATGGTAGCATTTACCGGATCAATTTTGTTTAATGTAATGTTCATTATTTTGTTTTAATTGTTTAAATAAAGGTCGACAAAGGTACTTGTATTTTTTTGAATAACAAAATAAAATTTGTTCCGGGTTCATCAGAAAAGATTTATTCAAACCGAATCGTTTTTGCCGGCGAAATTTTAGCAACCAAATAAGAAGGTCCAATCAATAAGAATAACGTAATGACGAGCGTCCCCAAGTTGACTAAAAGAATAGAAAACCAATTGATTTCAATAGGGACTTCGGAAAGATAATACGTTTCGGGATTTAATCTTAATATCCCGGTATATTTCTGAATAAAGCAGATGGAAAGCGCAATCAGGTTTCCCCAAAACAGGCCTTTCCCAATCAGGAAAGCAGATACATACAGGAAGATTTTACGGATATTTGCGTTATTTTCGCCCAATGCTTTTAATATGCCTATCATATTCGCACGCTCAAGAATAATGATGAGTAATCCGGAAATCATGGAAAAACCGGCTACGAGAATCATAAGGATTAGAATAACGACAACATTCATGTCTATGACGTCTAACCATGCAAAAATCATCGGATTTAACTGCTTGATGGAACAGGAGTAAAAGGCGTTTCCCAAACGGTCGGTACGGCCTTGTAAGTCGAAATAAAGCGCATCGGCTGTTTGGTCCAACTGTTTATAATCTTTAACCGTCATTTCCAAACCGCTCGCCATGTCGGCGTCCCATTGGTTGATGCGCCGGATTTGCTTGATATCAATAAGGATAAACAACTTGTCATAATCCGAAAAATTGGTTTGATAAATGCCTGCAATGTGAAATTTTCGGGGGCTTATATCATCTTGCCGAACAAAATAAGCCAGGAAAGAATCGCCTAATTTTAAATGGAGTTTGTCGGCAATCTTTTTAGAAATCAGAATATCGGTCGTTGTCGAATCGGAACGGATATTCGGAATATTGCCTTCCAACAGGTTTTGTTTGAAGAAATCCCAATTGTAATTTTCGTCAATTCCCTTAAAAACAGCTCCTTGAGAATCTTCGTCTGTTTTGATGATACCGGGTTTGGTAGAAAATCGTTGCACATGGGAAATATTGGGATAGCTTTGCAATATATTAAATAAGGTATCGTTGACCGCTATCGGTTTCATTTCGTAATAAGAATTACTGTCGAAGTTGGTGATTTGAATATGGGAACCAAACCCAATCACTTTGTTGCGCACTTCTTTTTTGAATCCGACAACGATAGCCACCGACAAAATCATGACGACTAATCCCAATGCAATGCTGATTACGGCCACACGAACCGCAGGAGGTGAAATGTTCTTTTCTCCCTCCTTGTTTTGGAAAATCCTGTGTGCTATAAAAAACTCCAACATGGTAATTGAGAATTGAGAATTGAGAATTGAGAATTACGTTATCATTCTCAATTCTCAATTCTCAATTTTTATTGTATTCTTCAAGTGCTTTTTCGAGGACAATCATCGCGTTCTGCAAATCGTCTTTTTGAAGCACGTATGCGATGCGAACTTCATTCTTTCCCAGTTCCGGAGTAGTATAAAAGCCGGAAGCAGGCGCCATGAAAATGGTTTGTCCTTCGTATTCGAAATCCGACAGACACCAGGTGCAAAACTTGTCGGCGTCGTCTACCGGCAAACGAGCGATGGTATAAAACGCGCCCATCGGAATGGCTGAATAGACGCCCGGAATCTTGTTCAAGGAATCTATCAGAAAATTTCGCCGGCTCAAATATTCGTCGTACACTTCTTGCATGTACTCCTCGGGAACATCCAAAGAGGCTTCGGCGACAATCTGTCCCAACAAAGGCGGACTTAAACGCGCCTGGCAAAACTTCATGACGGTTTTCCGCAGCTCTTTATTCCGGGTGATTAACATTCCTTCGCGAATACCACATTCGCTGTATCTCTTTGAAACAGAATCAATCAAAACTACATTTTCTTCTATCCCCACCAAGTGGAAAGCGCTGATATACGGCGAACCGGTATAAATAAATTCACGGTAAACTTCATCGGAGAACAAATACAAATCGTATTTTTTTACTAAGTCGCGTATCTTATTCATCTCTTTTCGCGAATAAAGGTAACCCGTCGGATTGTTTGGATTACAAATCAGGATTCCTTTGGTTCGTTCGTTGATGAGCGCTTCAAATTCCTCAATCGGAGGCAGGGCAAAACCATTTTCAATAGTTGAAACGACCGTACGGATAACCGCTCCGGCCGAAATGGCAAAAGCCATGTAGTTGGCATACGCCGGTTCGGGAACGATGATTTCGTCGCCGGGATTCAGACAGGCCATTAACGCGAAAAGTACGGCTTCCGAACCGCCGGTCGTTATGATAATGTCGTCGGCGCTGACATTGATTTTAAACTTGGAATAATAATGTACCAACTTTTCCCTGTAACTTCTGAATCCGTTGCTCGGACTGTATTCCAAAACCCTCCGGTCTAATTTCTTGACGGCGTCCAATGCAATTTGAGGAGTTGGGATATCCGGTTGACCAATGTTCAGGTGATAAACTTTCAATCCTCTTGCTTTGGCCGAATCCGACAAAGGAACGAGTTTTCGTATGGGTGATGCGGGTATTTCAATTCCGCGCGTTGATATTTTCGGCATGAAAATGTTTTTATTTTTAAAAATTGATTACAAATGTACAAGATTCCATTGTCATAACAAAATAAATAATTAATTTCGCAGAGCCTAATGTAATTTATGTTTTCACATGTATCTACATAAACGTTTTGTATACAGCATTTTAATAAAGATATTTATTGTTTCGAATATCTTATTTTCCCAGACGGCGGCAGGAATGGATGTACTGCCCGTTGCAGAGCAGGACACGACGATAATGTCAAGCGCCGATTCTACCTTTTATATGAAATTTTTATATCCTCCGGTCGAACCGTCGATTACCTATGCGGACACCTTGATTTTAGAAACGGAAATTTTACCTTTTATTTTTAATAAAAGCCGGATTGACCTTGTTCCTTTGACTCCGCCTCTGTTTAAGAAGCCCTATCTTTCACTCGAAGAGCAGTTTTTACAGGATAAATTGTTCAGTGATAAGTTCAATAGAAATTATTTGTATAAAAAAACATATAATGAGATTGTCGATAATCATCCGGAATTGATTCGATACTCGAAAAAAGATTTGGCGGGAGAAGTGGAAAAAATTTCGGAATTGGAATCAACTATTTTTCAAAATCTGTTCCAAATAGACTATAATTGGGATGTTGCTAAAAAAGCGGATAAACCGCAACGTTATCGTCCGAAAAGGAGATATTGGGTTTGGACAGGAAAGCATTTTTTGCAATTTTCACAGACGGACGATTCTAAAAATTGGGATAAAGAAGGTCTTGGTAGTATTAATTTGCTCAGTACGCATAATTTTAATGCGACCTTCCAGAAGAATAAATGGCAAATAAATCAATCTTTAGAATGGCGGTTAAATTTAGCCAATAATCCGAATGATACGCTCCGGTGGTATAAGATTTCGGAAGATAAATTTCGTTCTTACACAACCGTTGGTTTTCAGGCATTTAAACATTGGTCTTATTCTTCAAACCTGGAATTTACCACACAACTTATTCCGAATTTCGCAGAAAATAAAAGAGACCGCGTCGCCTCGTTTCTATCTCCTTTTAAGGTAAATACCGGTCTGGGTATGAATTTTACCTTGAACAAGTCTTACCCGAACAAGACTTACCCGAAACTTCCCGGCAAAAAAGTGGCTTTCACTGTGGATATTTCACCTTTGTCCGTTCAATACGTTAATTTATTGAGAAGTGTAACAAATCCTTCGCAGTTTGGGATCAAAGAAGGTAGTTCCCTGTTGGATTTCGGTACTACATTAAATACGAAATTAACCATCAATTTCAGCAAAAGCGTCAGTTATATGACCCGCATCAATTATTTTACCAATTATCACAAGGTGTATTCCGAATGGGAACACGATTTGAATTTACCGATTAACCGGTATTTCTCTATGCGTTTATACTTTTTTGCCACCTTCGACGATACGCGCGTAAAAGACCCGAAATATAACTATTTGCAAATGAAAGAGACCTTTAGTTTTGGTTTCAATTATGCCTGGTAAATAAAAAAATGTTGTCTGGAAACAACAAAATGTAAATGAAATTGTTGTCCCGGCACAACAAAAATAAATAGTAATTGTTGTCCCGGCACAACAAAAATCACATAAAAATGTTGTATATGTAAAACAAAAACATTACCTTTGCCGAATAAATTATTAAAATAAAAAGCAATGGAAGAATTATTTGAGTGGTTTTACAGGCAATTGAAGAAAACAGATATGTACCTTGTAAGGTATTTGTCGCCGTTTATCAATTGGGATAGCCGACTGCTTTCTATCAGCGGCGCACGAGGTACGGGCAAAACCACAATGATTTTACAGTATATAAAATCGACTTACGGTAATACGCCTCGCGACGTACTTTATACAAGTTTAGACCATTTGTGGTTTTCATCCAACCGCTTGTACGATTTGGCCGTCGAATTTGATAAAATGGGCGGGCGTGTGCTTTTTCTCGACGAGGTGCATAAATATCCGAACTGGTCGCAGGAAATCAAGAATATTTACGATGGTTTTCCCGACTTGAAAGTAGTTATTTCAGGCTCGTCGATGCTTAAAATTTATCGTGGATATGCCGATTTAAGCCGGCGCTTAGTGCATTATTTGCTTGAAGGAATGTCGTTTCGCGAGTATTTGAAAATGGAATATAAACTTGATTTTCAGAAAATTTCTTTAGAAGATATTTTGAAAAATCACGTGGAAATAGCTTCGGCGGTAATCGAAAAAATCAAACCGATACCTGCGTTCAATAATTATTTGAAAATGGGATATTATCCTTATTATAAAGAAGATAAGAACGCTTATCATTTGAAATTGGCAAATACGATAAACTTGGTTTTAGAGTCGGATTTGCCTGCAATAGAAAATATTGAGTTGTATTCTATTGCAAATATTAAAAAATTGCTTTGGATTATTTCCACTCTTGTGCCTTTCACACCGAATATCAGCGAATTAAGTAGCCAGATCGGCATAAGTAGAAATTCTTTGTTGAATTTTTTGGATATACTCGAAAGAGCGGGTTTGATTAATCTTTTAACGTCCGATTCAAAAGGAATAAACCAACTGACAAAACCCGAAAAAATTTATCTGAACAATACAAATCAGATTTTCACTTTAGGTGGCGACAAGTCGAATGTCGGAAATATTCGGGAAACTTTCTTTTTCAATCAGTTAAAAGCAGTGTCGAATGTAAACTACACAAAGATTACCGATTTTCTGGTTGACGACAAATATTTGTTCGAAGTGGGCGGGAAAAGCAAAGGTTTCCGGCAGATTGCAGGTATTGAAAACTCTTATCTTGCGGTAGACAATACCGAATATGGATTTGGCAATAAAATTCCGCTCTGGCTATTCGGATTTTTGTACTAATTCAGTCTTCGACGGAATTCGCTGCAAGTAATCGCCGCGGCAACCGCGACATTCAGCGATTCCGTCGTTTCGGTTCCCAAAGGATAATTCGGGATATACAGTTTGCGGGAAATATATTTGGCAACGGAGCGGCTAATACCTTTACCTTCGTTTCCCATGACAATCAATCCGTTAGCCGTCAATGCTTCTTCGTAAATATTTTTTCCTTCGAGGAAAGTGCCGTAAACGGGAACGTTGATAAAATCATTTAACAATTCGGGAAGATGGGTGTAAAAGACTTTGACACGGGCGATTGCTCCCATGGTAGCCTGAACGGTTTTGGGATTAAAAATATCAACGGTATCGAGCGAACAAATGACGTTTCTGATTCCGAACCAATCTGCCAAACGAATGATTGTTCCCATATTTCCGGGGTCTTGTATTCCGTCTAAAACCAAGCTCAAATTTTGTGTAAGTTCTTCTTTATCAAATGGATAATTGGGCTGTCTGAAAACGGCGATGACGTCTTGAGGCGTTTTGAGCAGACTTGTTTTTTCGATGTCATCGCCTTCCGCCGCAATCAATTCGCCGGCGCGGATATCGCCTTGTTGTGCCATCCACGAAGGTTTTGCAACCAGCAATTCACATTCGAAGAAGGGCAAAATGTCTTTTACCAATTTGTTACCTTCAGCTAAAAAACAACCGGATTCGTTACGGAATTTTTTCATTTCCAACGAACGAATATATTTAATTTTATTTTTGCTTAGCATCTTTTTTGATATTTTGGAGACAAAATTAGTAAACTATCCTGAATAAAAAGAACATAACGGCGCAAAGATGTAAAGACCTGAGGAAATTAAATGGTAAAATCAAAATTTTCATGTAAATTTGCAGTTTAAAATTGAAAAATGTTCGAATGAAGGTTTTTTGCCGAAAATATTTACTGTTTATAATCATTGTAGTGGGCTTATATTCATGTAGCACAACCAAATTTGTTCCCGATGGGGAATATCTTTTGGATAAAATCAAAATAGAATCGGATGTGCCTGAGTACAAGACCTTTGAATTAAAGCCGTACGTACGTCAATTGCCTAATTATAAAATGTTTGCTTTGAATAAAACGAAATATCAGCTTTATAATCTGGCGGGAAAAGACAGTTCGAGGTGGATTAACCGGTTTGTCAAAAAAATAGGGGAACCGCCGGTTATTTTCGATTCTACTCTGGTTTATAAAACGACTTCCGAATTTAGGAAGTTATTCATTAACAAGGGATACCTTAACGTTGATGTTTCGTTCAAAATAAACTTGAAAAACAAAAAGGCCGATGTCATTTACCAGATCAAAGGAAACGAACCTTACCGGATCCGAAATTATTCGTCAAGTATTGAAGATGCTGAAATCAGCAGAGAATTGGACAAACGTAGTCCTTTGATAAAAGGAGGCATGTTGTTCGACCGCAATATGTTGGACAAAGAAAGAATACAAATTTCCGATTTCCTTCGCAACCGGGGATATTATGCGTTCAATAAAGACCACATTTCTTATGAGGCCGATAGCGCTTTGAACAGCGCTTCCGTCGATTTAAATATGAAACTGGGACTTTTTCATAAAATACAGCCTGATGGAAAAACGGTAGACACGCTACACAGGAAATATTATTTTGATAAAATCTATCTGTATTTGGATTTTGATCCGTTGAAACTGAATAATCCGGACGAATATATTGCTTCCGATACATTTTCCACAAGAGGCTATACGGTTTATTATCAAGGAGAAAAACCTTCCATCCGGGTGAAGACTTTGTTGAACAACTGCTTCATGGTTCCCCAAAGCGCTTATTCCCAATTGCAGGAAGAAGAGACTTATTCCGCATTTTCGGCTTTGAATACCATCAACAATCTTCACGTTCATTTTGATGAATTTTTGCGGAACGATACCAATTGGCTGAACGCTCATATTGTAACCATGCCCGCACAAAAACAAACGGTGACTTATTCTATTGAGGGAACCAATACATCCGGTAATTTAGGTGTAGCCTCGTCGGTAAATTATATTCACAGGAATCTTTTCCGAGGTTCCGAAACATTCAATTTTAAGATACGGGGCGCTTATGAAACCATCAAAAACTTTGACAATCCTTATACGGAAATCGGTGGGGAAGCTTCGGTTCACATACCGAAATTTGTTATTCCGTTTATTCATATACCGAGAAACTTAAGGGCTTCGACGGAATTTTCCATGAGTTATAATCATCAGAATCGCCCTGAATACAATCGGATT
>JAISXN010000194.1 GCA_031270525.1 Candidatus Symbiothrix sp.
TTCAATGCGCAAAATCTGTTTACTATCGACAATATGCCCTCAAAGTATCTTGATCCGGAAACAAGCGCTGCAGTAAACAATATGCCGTGGAAACCCGATGAAAATCCTTCGAGGGAAGTGTTTCAGCCCTACCGGGTGTTTAATGTAGGTGTAAGTGCAACGTTTTAATAAAAAAGATTTACATGAAAAAGATAATTTTTAATATAATAGCTATTGCGGCATTAACAATCGGTTTTAATGCCTGTACGGATTTGGATATGCCTTCCGACGGCAGCGTGGAACTGCCCGACGTCTTTGCGCAACGCAACACAATAGAAGGCTATTACAACCAACTGGTGAACGAGATACCGCAAATAGGCATGACCTATTACAGCGGACAATATTTAACGTTTCTCGCCTCATTTTGCGACGAAGCCGAAGATGTGAACAACCGGAGCAGCGGCGCTACTTACAGTTGGTACACAGGCGGAACTACCTCCGCTTACAACCCGCTAAACGATGGATTGGCTGGAAATTACGGCAGTTACAATAACGCATGGAATTATTATTATCCCGTTATTCGCCGTTGCAATACCTTTTTGCAGCAAATACCCGATGCAACCGCCGGCGATTTGAATGAAGCGGAAGTAGCGGGCTGGGTTGCGCAGATACAGGTTCTTCGCGCTTTTTCCTATCTGCAATTAATGAAACGCTACGGCGGAGCGGCTTTAATGGATACGCCCTACGAAACGGATCACGACTACTCGCAAGACCGCCGCGCCTCGGTGGAGGAAATTGCCGATTTTATTATCGCGCAGTGCGATTTGGCTTTGGCAACGCCCGAAGCGGCTTCGTCCGATATTGGTTTTCGCTGGGATATGAAAGACGACCAGCGGGGCAAAATTTCACGCGCCTTTGCTTATGCTGTGAAATCGCAGACGGCATTGTTTGCCGCAAGTCCGCTGTTTTACGAAGCCGGCAGCAAATATACATGGGACAAGGCGACCGACATTACCAAAGAAGCGCTCGACCAGTGCCTTTCACACGGATATGCACTCTACAACCGCACCATGAACGACGCCATGAACGCAAAAACGCTCAATATTTACGGTTATTATTTTATTCAGCGTTCCGACCCCAGCCATGTACAGGACAAGGAAACCATTTTTGAATCCACTACGCAGAGAGCAAGCGTGTGGCAATATGCCTCACTGCCAACCTGGCCGGGCGGAATAAACGCCGGCGGCGTAAGCGCAGGCTCCTGCCCTTCGCAGGAACTTGTCGATGCATACGAAACCACCGACGGACAGCCGGTGTTGAATTTAAACAATCCATACAGCGACGCCGATCATTTGCAACCAAACTACAATCCGGCAAATACCCTGTACGACCGGAACGACCCGTATGCAAACCGCGATCCGCGCTTCTATGCTTCGATTTATTACAACGGCGCTTTACGTAAATGGAAAAAAGGGGAATCTCAATACCTCAATCCTAAATTCAATAGAAATTTCGTTGGAGGAATGACCGCAGTAACTGTCAGCGACACCACAACAATTACGACTACCGGCGCGAACTCGTATATAGAAACAGGTTATTTGGGCGGTTCTATCAACTATGACGAAGCCTATCTTGTTTTCGATTACATCAGCGACAGGGCAATAGAAGACGCTTATTTTTACGTTGCTACAGGTACAACCGCTATGCCTAATTCAACAATGAAGTCGGTGGCGATTACGCTTCCAAAAGCCGAAACATGGACCAGCTACAAATATGATTTACGCGATTTCATGAATGATTACGGTTTTGGAGTATCGACAATTAACGGACAACAGCCCAGAAATCACCGGATTGGTTTCAATCCGTCCCTGAGCGAGATAGGATTAAATATTAAAATAAGCGGCTGGAAAATAGAAATGGCCACGCCGCCCGTAGCGCTGGCGTCGGTAGAAACCTATATCGGCGGAAACAGCGCCATTTCGGACAATGTAACCAATCTTCGCAATACGCGCACAGGCTACTATCTTCGCAAATTCAACAGCGCACAATCGGAAACCGGCGCCGAAGATGACGGTTATGTAAAAATGTTCCGTTTGGGCGAACTGTATCTCAACTTTGCCGAAGCGGCGTATAATGCCGGAACTCCCGATGCAAAACACGGCGATTTGTCGGCTCGCGATGCGGTAAATACTGTCCGCGCACGTGCCGGAATGCCCGAATTACCCGAAGGATTGTCGAAAGAAGATTTTGAGAAACGCTATCGTAATGAACGCCGCGTAGAACTTGCCTTTGAGGAACATCGCTTCTTCGATGTGCGCCGCTGGAAAATCATCGGCGAAACAGACGGTTTTGTTACCGGTATGAAAATCACTCAAAACGAAGACGGCACATTCAACTACGAACGTGTGAAAATGGTAAATCGCGCCACAGCTGCCGAAAAATACCTGCTGTTTCCTATTCCGCAAACGGAAGTTGCTAAAATACGGGAATATACGGGAACAAACTGGCAAAATCCCGGTTGGGATTAGTTTATTGTCCTGTTGCCGTCGGTTTAAACCGACGGCAAAAAAGGGAATTGGTGCTGCTGAACGCTGAAATATAAACAGATAAGATTATTTATGGTAATGTGTTAAAAATAGATAAAATGTGTTTTCCTATATGCTTGTTGTATTTTTTATCCTGCCAATGTCAGGAAAAGGATGATACAAATACAGATTCGAAAACGGAATATTTTGATGAATTTGGTGTAAAGAACGATCAAATCTGCTTGGTACAAGATTTGCAACGGGGCGGCGCCATTTCCTATATTTCCGAAGCGAATAACAGCAGAAATCTGGTCAACAATGCCGACGAAGGACGTTATATCCAGCAATCCTATTACGCCGGAAACTCGGTGAACAGGCAGAAGGAAGGACAATCGCCCGCCTGGTCGCCGTGGTCGTGGAACCCCATTCAATGTGGCGATTACGCCCGCAACCGCGCCCAAATTCTCGAATCCCGCCAAACAGTCGACAGCACCTACATAAAGTGTATTCCCATGCAATGGGATATGGACAACAAGCCTGCCGAGGCGATTATGGAACAATGGACTTCGCTCGACGGCAATGTGGTATCGGTGCGATGCCGCTTAACCTGCCATCGCACCGACGCCATTTACGGTGAAGGCGTCCCGAGAGACCAGGAAATTCCGGCGGTGTATCCGATTTCTGCGCTCAACAATCTCTATGCTTATTTCGGCAATGCGCCTTTTACCGGCGCGGCGGTTACAAATACCGAAGTCATTCGGCTCGAAAGCGGTTTTTGGGGAAGATATACGCCCGACAACGACAATTTTCCTGCCGAAAAATGGATGGCTTTTGTGGATGATAATCTTTGGGGCATTGGCGTTTATTCGCCGCAGGCAACCCAATTTCTGGCAGGCCGTTACGGACAGGCAGGAAAAGAATCCACATCGCCTTATACCGGATATATTGCGCCTTTGCGGGTTGAAGCATTGATGAAGAATTCCGTGACGGAATACAGTTATTATTTAGTTGTTGGAACTTTGGACGAAATCCGGGCGAAAATATACCAAATTCATAACTCGCTTATTTCTTTGAATACAATGGTGCGAAGCACATCGCACCAACCGGCCGCTAATACACGAACAAAATTAGTGCATTAACGGCAAACAAAAACGATAAACATTTGAAAATATTTTGTACATTTGCGTTTGAAAGTATTATTTAGTGTAAAAACAATTTTTATGGAAGCAGTTGTAGTTCAAGTAAACAATAAACAAGCATTTAAGTTTTTTAAAAATTTAGAAGAATTAAATCTTATAAAAGTGTTGCGACACATTCCCTATTCGCAAGTTAATACGATAATAAACAGCAACAATACGAACCGCGACAAGCGTTTAACAGAAATTCAAGCTGTCACAAAAAATATCAATATTGACTTAACAGGCTTTCGTTTTAACCGCCTATAACTGTTCCGTGTTTAAAATATTTTCTATAATTTTAAAAAATAAAAAAAAATGACCAAGACAGTATTAAAAAAAGCAGTAGATTCTATTTTCGAGCAAATTCGAAAGATTGATGAGAACAAAAATGAATATTGGAGCGCCCGCGAATTTGCAAAAGCGCTCGAATATGTTGATTATCGGAACTTTATCCACGTTATTAATCGTGCAAAAGAGGCGTGTTTGAACAGTGGAATACCTCTAACCAACCATTTCGTTGATATCAACGAAATGGTTCTGTTGGGTTCAGGCGCTGAAAGACAGGTAGATAGCATCAAATTATCGCGTTATGCCTGTTATTTGATTGTGCAAAATGCTGACCCCTCAAAAGAGGTTATCGCATTGGGACAGACGTATTTCGCTGTTCAGACCCGCTTACTGGAGATCAAGAATATGCAAGAATACAATGCCTTGAACAGCGAAGATGAAAAACGCCTGTTTTTACGTAACGAACTCAAGAGGCACAATTCCCAATTAGCTGATGCAGCACACAATGCAGGAGTAATTGACGTTATTGATTACGCAATTTTCCAAAATTTCGGATACAAAGGTCTGTACGGTGGTTTAGACGCCAAGGCTATTCACAATAAAAAACAGTTGAAAAAAAGTCAAAACATACTCGACCACATGGGTAGTACCGAATTAGCCGCCAACCTTTTTCGCGCTACACAAACAGAAGAAAAACTGCGTCGCGAAAATATTCAAGGAAAACAAAAAGCTAATCAAACGCATTACGAAGTAGGTAGAAAAGTACGGAAAACTATTGAAGATATTGGTGGAAGCATGCCTGAAAATTTACCTGCTGCCGAAAGCATCAAAAAATTAGAACAAAAAGAAAATAAAAAAGTAATTCAATCACGAAAA
The DNA here is from genome assembly GCA_031270525.1 of Candidatus Symbiothrix sp. GTDB lineage: Bacteria > Bacteroidota > Bacteroidia > Bacteroidales > Azobacteroidaceae > Azobacteroides. Next base: position 4,847 of record JAISXN010000194.1, read on the forward strand.
CAATAATAAAAATAAATACGATGAGAAACATTAAATTTTCAATTACCCTGCTTTTTGTTGCAGGAATGTTGACCGTTTCCTGTGGCGATCGGCAACAATCGGTTAATTACGACAAACTGAAAGCGAATTTTAAAACGCCTCCCGCCGATGTGCGCACAGGCGTTTACTGGTATTGGATGCACGACAATATTTCTGTCGAAGGCGTTCAAAAAGACTTGGAAGCGATGAAAGCC
>JAISXN010000201.1 GCA_031270525.1 Candidatus Symbiothrix sp.
AACTGGAAAGGAGCGTAAGTATCCTCATATTGCAAATGAATACCCAAAAGCGATTCATAAATATGCTTGTAAATCGGGCCATCGACCAAACCGCCGATGGGAACTTCATGCAACATTTCCGAGATATAAGAATGAGGCCGGCTGGGAAAATCGCCATGCACCGGATAACCGCAAATCATGGAAGTTCCCCAAGGATTGCAACCCAACAGCCAGTCGCGCAAAGCGGCTTCCATTTCAAGGAAAGTGTTGTCGCCCGATACTTCGTAGTAAAGCATGGCTTGAGTGAGAGCGCCCACCGTTAAATTGTTCGAGCACCAAATATAAGGTATACCGTTCAAAAACGGGTCATCGTTTTCCACAGCACGTTTTTTGAGCGATTCCAACCCTCGTTTCATAAAGGCTTTGTACTTTTCGCTGACGGCTTGATTATCCGATTGAGCCAAGTAATAGTGTCCCAAATTCACAAACGGATAAAATTGATAATGGCGTGCACGTCCCAATTCCATCCAGGGAGTAATTTCTTCGAGTTGCCCCCAGTAATCGGCCTTCTTCAACCAAGACGCCGCTTGGGTCAGGTCATACAAAGAAGCTGCGGCTAATTCCATATCGTCCACCCAATTATCTTCTTCATAAAAATAAGGGGAAACAGTAGAAGCCGTTTGATTATTACCGGGAATAGCTTCGGCATAACCGTAAGCCGGCAAAGTTTTTGCTTGCAGGATTCCGGCAAATGCAGGGTCAATATCTTTGAAAACAGCAGCGCCTAAAGCAAAAGCAGAAGCATATTTCGCCGCCGAAGACGATACGCCTGTCGAACGGTTTTTATACTGACGCAATCCCTGCGGCGCACCGGTAACCGGATATACCGGACGTCCCAATCCCGGACCATAGCCATAATCCACCTGATCCCGGGCTGGATTACGGAAATTGGCGTGATCGCGATCATCGGCTATCTGATTGAACATCAAAGCCGAATCGGGATTCATACGAACCATCCAATCTAAGCCCCAACGCGCTTCGTCCAAAATATCGGGAATTTGATTGGCGCCTTTGCGTCCCATTGCATCGTACTCGTCTTTGAAAATCATCGTATCCGGTGTTTGCTGCCAGGCGAAAAGCATCTGGAAAACCGCATTCGCCGATGTTGTCAAGTATTGCAGATAGTCGGAAGCATCGTGCCAGCCGCCGCGCACATCAATCTTCCGGCCGATAAGCGCAGGATGATCCACAATATAACCGTCGTGTTGATGACACAGGGTATCCAGATAGGGATTATAACCGCATTGCTGCTGGCGCATATAGTTCAAAATGAAATCGGCTGCTCCGTCATACACCTTGGAATTGACGTCAAAAACCGGCGATTTCGTTCCGTTACATTCGATGTAATATTTCCCGCCGGTTTTCAAAGCAGAAAAATCAAGGCGTAAAGCCTTTTTCATTCCCCAGCGTCCGGCATTGGCGGCAAGGCCCTCGCCTTTCAATACAATGCCGTTTGTTTTTACATCTTTTACTTGAAATGCATTGCTTTTATCCGATTTTTCGGAAATAAAAACGGCCACTTTTACATCTTCGGGTAAATAGCCGGCTTGATTGATTCTTATCCAAGAAGCCGTTTGTCCGTAAAACATTGTTGAATAAACAATTAAAAATAGAAATAAACAGATTTTTTTCATGACATTATAATTTTTGGCCAGAGGCGTTCTGCAAAACACCCCTACGGTACACCTACATTTTAATAAATGCTTTGATGTACCAGATCATTCATCAATTGAGCGATTTTATCCGTAACGACTTCGGCATAGCGTTTTCCTTTTTCGGCAGTCGCTTTGCGGGGATCGCCTACGCCGGTATCTTTCGTCGTCCTGTCCCACCGGCGGGGAATCCATCCGACCTTGTTGTTCAATCCTTCAATATTAAAAGGAGTAGAAGCGCCATCGCCGGCTTGTTCCATACGAACAAGTTCGGGATGATAATGCAGCATAACCGACGTTTCCATTTCACCGGCGTGGTCATCAAAATTTTCAAAGTAAGTTTTCTGAGGTTCTATGGCAAACCAATCCACGCAAACGACGGTCATATCGGGATAATCAAACGCCAAATCACGTATTATGGGTTTGAAACTATTACCTCCATGTCCGTTTACCAAAATCAACAAATGAATGCCTTGGAATTGGAGCGAATCAATAATATCGACCAAAACCATACGTTGCGTTTCATGGCGCGTATGAATGCAAAACGGCAAATCCTTTTGTCCCGGGTTTTGTGCGCCCAAAGGAATCGGTGGAAAAATCATCCCCCGCACTCCATACCGGGATTGCGCTTTAGCTGTCGAATCCACTGCAATATCATGTGCGATATGCCAATCGGTCAGATAAGGCAAATGATAATTGTGCGGTTCCGTAGCGCCCCAAGGCAGGACAGCAAAAGAATAACCGCCCGCTTTCACATCGTTCCAGGTAGCTACTTGCAAATCAATTGCTTTCTTTTCTTTCATGCGTTTATATTATTTGTCATTAAATGGTAGTTGCACGGCGTTTATATTCGGCAAGACAAGCGTCCAAACGTTCGTGGGCTGTCGTATCGCCGGGTACATTGTGCGAAGGATGGATATAAAGTTTCACACCGCGTTCGGCCAATATTTCGGCACAAGTAGTGATGGTCATCCATACCAGCGTAACAAAAGCCAGAGTAGATACAGGACCGATTTTATCCTGATGATTTTTCAACACAACTGAAGCATCTACCACCGGCACACAGGAATCTACCACGATATCGGCAATTTCAAAGATGGTTTTACCGCTCGGGTGACGGGTAATCTTTCCCTTGGCTTCAGTCGCCGAACCGAATACGATCACTTTCATCCCCAGCTCCTTGGCTTTCAAGGCTACGTCGATATTCACATTGTTGATGCCGGTATGCGAAAAGATCCACATACAATCTTCTTTTTCAAAATGGTAATTTTTCATGATGGCGTTACCGTAACCTTCCGCTCGTTCGAGAAACAAAAATTGGTGAATACCCATTTGTCCGGTAATACCGGTGAAGAACGTCATCGGAAGTTCCACTATCGGATGGAAACCGACGAATCCGCCGATGCGGGGATACATTTCTTCCACCGGAATTGTGGCATGGCCACAACCAAACGTGTGTACCCAATGATTTTTTTCAATGCTATCCGCCATAGCTGTTGCGGCTGCCTTGATATTTTCCAACTGTGTTTCTTCGATTTTTTGCATAATGCCACGGGCATTTGCCAACCATTCTAATGCTAACATTTTCTTAATTTTTTAATTGATAATTTTTTATTTGTAATTATTTTTTCAACTTGCTTTTTGCAACCGGCAACAAAATCAACATCATCCCAACTGCGAAAGCCAATGCTATGGGAAAATAGTCGAATTGCTCTTTGTCGAACAAAACGCCGATTATTTTATTAAAAGTGAATTGTCCCCACAAGGCGATGAAAATAGCGATCGAAAACACGGTTCCCGACAATTCCTTGAATGACCCGCCGAGATAATTATACACCACGGGATAAGTCGCGCCGACCCCAGACCCAATTAAGGCAGTAGCCGCATAAACAAGTATGATGTGAGAAGCAAAATACAACAGCGCTACGCCGGCCAAAGCCACGCAGAGATACAGGTAAAGGGTTGTACTGCCGCCCAATTTCTTCATCAAAAAACCCAGGGGCAAACGTCCGGCAAGCATACCAACCGTAAACCAGGTCAGGGAAAGGGTCGCCGCTCCCGCAGTCGTACCATGGGCGTTTTCTAAAAACCGGATTGTAAAATTACCTGTAATGCCTTCAAATCCGCTTTGGAAAAACAAAAGCAAAGCAAAAAGAATCAAAGCCGGATATTTCAGCAAACCCAATGTTTTTTTAACGGATACATTATTATACGGTCGGGGTTTCGGAAATTGTATAAAAAAGAAAAACACAATAAACACCACCATTATCACCGATATGCAGTTGAGAGGCAATGCAAACCGGTCTTTTATAAAATAATTCAGTAAAGTCCACAACAGAGCGCCGATACAGTAAAAAGCGCCAAGCAAACTCAATCGTCCGCCCCGCGTCTTGTCGTCATAAATCGCTGCAACCAACGCATTGGTTTCGCCGTTGAGTATGCCGCCTCCGACGCCCAACATCAACATGGATACATGCAAGAGCGGCATAGCAGTCAAGTTAGCCAATCCCTGAATTCCAAGCAAGGTTGCTACCGAACCGAAAATCAATAATCCTTTATATCCGGATTTATCTGCTACCGGACCGAATACCACCGTACCGGCAATGATTCCAACGGATAAAGTCGCCGGCAAAGCATTAGCGCCTTCACCCAAGTGCGAGAGAACAGGCCCCAGAGCCAACATTGTTACGCCAAAAAAGGCTAATCCCGCACAAGAAGCTATAAATACCAAGTTTTTCTTATACATAATCTATTTTTTGCATTATTTACTCATTAACGCCAAACGCCCGGCGCCAAACAATCCCGCGTTGCCGTCCAAGCGGGAAATCTCGAACCGTACCTGCCGGATGGCAACAGGCTGCGCCCAGCGACAAGCCTCTTCATAGATTTGGTCGAGAAACTGTGCAGCCGGCCCGAATACTCCTCCGCCCCAAACAATAATTTCGGGATTAAATAAGCTGACTAAATTGGCCGCCGCCATTCCCCAGAGTTGAATTGCACGATCGATGACATGCACCGCCAGAGGATCATTTTTCGCCAACGCGTTAAATACTTCATGAGCCGTTATGTTTTCGACCGGATAGTTTTGGAGCATACTTCTTTTAGATAATAAAGTATTTTCGCTTAACAAGCGTTGGGCGCAACGGGCAATGCCGCTTCCCGAAGCATTACCTTCAAAGCAACCGTATTGCTCATAATCTGCTTCGTATTTCATATCCAACGCCAGCCAACCCGCCGCTCCGGAAATGCCGGCATGACCTTCCAATATCCGCCCATTCGCCAAAATCCCGATTCCAATACCGGTGCCTACCGAAATAAAAAGAGCGTCGTCAACGCCTCGAGCCGCGCCTTTCCATATTTCCCCCAGGATATAACAACTGCGGTCGCCTGCTATTTCAACCCTAATGTTTGGGTTATCCAAAAAATCCTCCACTTCTTTCTGTAAAGGATAATTTTCCCAACCCGGAATATTCGGCGCCCACACACAACCGGTTTTCATATCACTGATGCCCGGAACGCAAATCCCAATAGCCTGTATGATAGAGGAAGCAGTTGTCGGTAACAATTCGCGAATGAGTTCGATAACTAATTGTCCAACCTCGGAACCTTTTCTTTTTTTCAACAAGTAAGTTGACTGATATAGCCGGTTTCCGACACTGTCGAAAACAGCTCCATTGATCTTTGTCCCGCCTAAATCAATTCCGATTACCACCATGTTTCCTAAAATTTTGTGAATTTTATAAATAATATGGACGCAAAAATAATAATAATTTAAATATAAAGACAATTTTTAGTTTTACATTAATATAAATTATTGATTATTAATTATTTTTTTGTTATTTTTCAAATATATGTTCGATGAAATCTAATTATATGTGAAAAAATCAAACATAATGGTTATTTTTTTTTAAACTTAAAAAACTTATTAATATAACTTCTATATTTGTGAAAAATAAAGTTAATTAAATCTTTTAAAAAGTTAATATGCATACTTTATTTAAATGTAAAAATTAATATTTTTTCATCATGAACAAAAAACACAAAAGAAAACAATTATTGCCATGCAAATTATTAGCGGCAATTTTGGGACTGTACCTTTTGATAGGCGGAAATCCGGTTATGACTGTTTCTTCCTATGCAAAAAGTGCAATCACCGCTTCTGTTCAACAACAAACACTCGTAGCCGGCGGAGTCGTTGTTGATACTCAGAATGAACCCCTTGCAGGAGCTACCGTTATCGAAAAAGGAACGGTTAACGGAACAGTTACCGATCTCGACGGACAATTTTCGTTGAGAGTGCATCCCAATGCCACGATTGTAGTGTCTTATCTGGGATATGTAACACAGGAAGTGAAAGCCGGTGAAAACCTGAAAATCACATTGGCGGAAACGGCAAACACGCTTGAAGATGTAGTGATAATCGGTTACGGCGTTCAGAAAAAGAAACTGGTTACCGGAGCTACGGTGCAGGTGAAAGGCGAAGACATCGCCAAGCTGAACACGCCGAGCATTCTAGGCGCTTTGCAAAGTCAGGCGCCGGGCGTTGAAATCACGCAAACCAGCGGGTTTATCGGCGACGGTTTCAAGGTAAACATCCGCGGTTTAGGTACCAATGGAACCAATACGCCACTCTATGTGGTGGATGGAGTGCCTAATGCCGGCATCGACGGTCTCAGTCCCAACGACATTGAATCTATTGATGTATTGAAAGATGCCGCTACGGCAGCTATTTATGGTGTACAAGCTGCTAACGGCGTTATTCTTGTTACTACGAAAAAAGGAAAGACTGGCAAGTATGAAGTAGCTTACGACGGTTACTACGGCGTACAAAACCTCTACAAGATTCCGACTATCCTCAATGCACAGGAATACATGGCTATCCAGGACGAATCGCAGATTATCAACGGATTGCCGGCGTTTAATTGGGCTAACTTTCTTCCGGCAGCCGATTTGACGGCCATCCAAAACGGAACTTGGACAGGTACCAACTGGTTAAAAGAAATTATAAACAAAGATGCACCTGTACAAAGTCATTCGGTAAGTATTACCAGCGGAACGGAACGCACAAACACAGCCATGGGTGTAACTTATCTGAGTCAGGAAGCCACCATGGGCGTACCAAGCGCTATGCCCAACCTCCAAAAAGTAAACTTCCGTTTGAATACCGAACAAGTGGTTTACAAACACCATGATTGGGATTTATTCAAAGTAGGCGAAACCCTGAATTATCGTTATCAAATTATGCACGGAACGGTGCCACGCGACGATATTTACTGGAACTCGGTTCATAATATGTTAATTATGAGCCCATTGATGTATCCGTACAATGCCAACGGCGATTATTACATCCTTGCCGACCAGCAAGCAGACGGCTACAACTGGGACGTATCGAACAGCGCCAACAAGAATCCGATTGCGTATATGGACTATACCGGCAATCAAAACACCAGCAAATCTTACGGACTGCAAGCATCTGCTTACGCCGAACTGCAACCGGTTAAAAATTTGAAATTCCGTTCGCAATTCGGCTACAATTTCAGCGCATCTTCCTACCGCGCCTATACGCCTGCCTATAATCCGTTATCATCCACCGTTTTGGGAGGAATCGACCGCGTTACACAATCGCAAAGCACAGGACATTCATGGTCATTGGACAACACGCTGAATTATGTATTCGACCTCGAAGGCGGGCATAATTTTGATGTACTGCTCGGACAAAGCATTTACAAATCGGGTTATGGCGAAAGTATCAGCGGCGCAAACACCGAATCTTCTTTTACAGACTTTGAACATGCCTGGTTGAGCAATGTACCCGGAAAAACCGTAGCGTCATTAACCGGCAGTCCTTACGTAGAAAGCGCTTTATCCTCATTCTTTGGCAGAATCAATTATAACTATCGGGAAAAATATCCGGTAAGCCTGATTATGCGCGCCGACGGGTCCTCGGTTTTTGCACGCGGCCATCGCTGGGGTTATTTCCCATCCGTATCAGCCGGTTGGGTAATCAGTAACGAAGATTTCTGGCGAGAAAACGCAAAAGCTATCGACTTTTTGAAACTGCGCCTGTCTTACGGGCAAAACGGGAATAGCAGGGTAACCGGCAATCAACATCTGGCGTTGATAACGACAAGTGGTACATTCGGTTATCCTTTCGGCAATTCGATGGGCGACCCCGCCGTAGCTTCCTATCCTATGCGCCTGATCAACCCCGACCTGAAATGGGAAACACAAACCATGATCAACTTTGGTATTGATACGCGTTTCCTGCACAACCGTTTGAGTTGGGAATTTGACGTTTATCAACGTAAAACCGTGGATTGGTTGGTACTTCCGCCCATTCCCGTCTATTTGGGATCAGGCGCTGCTTATGCAAATGGCGGCGACGTGAAAAACACCGGCTTTGAATCCATCTTCCGTTGGAACGACCACGCAGGCAAAGACTTTACTTACGGCGCCAACCTGTCGATAGGCTTCAACAAAAATGAAGTAACCAAAATTGCCAATGAGAACGGATACATTAATGGATCGCCGGGTATCCTGTGGGGAACAGCGCCCGAAAGTTACCGCATGGAAGTAGGTCAACCGATAGGCTTCTTCTATGGCTACAAAACGGCTGGCGTTTTCCAAAATCAGGCTGAAATAGACAACTACAAAGGACCGAAATTAGGTAACCCGGAACCGGGCGACCTGATTTGGATGAACAGCAACGGCGACGATGTTATTGACGAAAACGACCGTACAATGATTGGTAATCCACATCCGGATATGACTTTGGGCTTCTCGTTCAACGCGGGTTACAAAGGATTTGACTTGTCGGTTACGACATACGGAGCCTTTGGACAGCAGATTATGAAATGCTACCGCGACTTTGTCTCATCGCCGCTCAATAACTACACGACCGATGTGTTTAACCGCTGGCACGGTGAAGGCACTTCCGACCGCTTCCCGAAGCTGGCAAGTTCGTCGAGTACAAATTACAGTTATATATCCGACATTTATGTGGAAGACGGCGATTATTTGAAAATAAAGAACATAACGCTGGGGTATGATTTCAAACGGCTGCTCCCTAAACTTCCGGTCAAACAACTGAAAATATATGTAACAGCTCAAAACCTGTTTACTTTTACCGGATATTCGGGTATGGACCCCGAAATCGGTTACAGCGCCGGCGAAACGTGGACGAAAGGAATTGACCTTGGATTTTATCCCAGCGCACGAACTTATATGGTAGGAGCGAATGTTAAATTTTAAGAATAAGCAATCATGAAAAAAATAGGAATATTATTATTTACAATCGCATTTTTGGTAAGTTGCGACGATTTTCTTGACACGAAAACGTTGACGACCAAATCAAGCGATAATTATCCGTCGACCTTGCAGGAGGCCAACGAAATGCTAACGGGAGTATATGCGAAAATGCTCTTTGAAAGCCCCGAAACTTCATCACAGTTTTTCCTTGCCATGCTGGCAGGCGACGAAGGACTGGGCGGGAACCTGTCCGGTTCCGACAACTGTGCAATGAATTTTCTACGATACAGAAACCCGGATTTCTTCCTTGGAGCTATGGACGGCACTTATTGGAATCCCGGTATCTGGCAACGCAGTTATCAACTGATTTTCCGCGCCAACAGCGCTTTACAGGCGTTTGAAAACTTCAAAGACTGGCCCGCCGAAGCGGAAAAAAACCGCCATTTAGGCGAAGCGTATTTTCTGCGAGCTTATGCCTACAATGAATTGGTACAGGTATTTGGCGGCGTGCCGTTGCGTGTGGGAACAGACATGGAAAAATTATCCCGCGCATCGGTGGACGAAGTTTATGAACAGATTGCTTCCGACCTGAAAAACGCTATCGAACGGATGCCCGACAAAGCTTATCAAGGTGATGACCCGCTGGCCGGACATGCCACCAAATATGCGGCGGAAGCTATGATGGCGCGTGTGTTTCTGTTCTACACAGGCCGTTACGCGAAAACAGAGTTGCCGGGAGGCATTACCAAGCAGCAGGTAATAACATGGATAGACGATTGCGTAAAGAACTCGGGACACCAATTAGTAAGCGACCAACGAAACCTGTGGGCTTACTCCAACGACGCTACCAATTACAACAGCGAAACATACAGTTACAAATATGCGGTAAACAACGGATTGCATTGGGAAGGCTTAAATTCGATAGAAACTGTTTTTGCCAACAAGCACAAATTGCAAGGCAACGGATGGGACAATACCATGTACAGTAACACCTGCATAACCTATTTCTCGCCTTCGCACGACAATTCGAGTTTTGCGGAACGTTATCCTTTCGGGCAGGGCTGGGGAGCCGGACCTGTTTCGCCCGCTTTTGTCGACGAATGGAAAACATGGTCAACCTCACAAACCTATACCGGCGGAGTTACCGAAGACCCGCGCCTGACCGGCTCTGTCTGGTCTTACAAGGCATTAGACCCGAATAACGGCAGCGTATTGATTGGCGACCGCAAGCTGAACGCCGACGAACCGGATTATACCGTGGCAAAACGTTACTACGAACAAACCGGATATCACCAAAAGAAATACATTGCCGTCAATTCCTACTACGATGGCGGTTTCAAACCTTTCGGCCCTCACATGTATCCCAATGTTTCGGTTCCTTCCCCATCTCAAACCATCCATCAGATTCCCGATTTGATTCTGATACGTTTTGCCGATGTACTATTGATGCAATCGGAACTGAAAGAAGACGCTACCGGCTTGAATTTAGTACGAGCCCGCTCACACCTGGCTCCCGTGGCCTATTCGCTCGACGCTATCAAAAACGAACGGCGCTACGAGCTGGCTTTTGAAGCAATACGATGGTTCGATTTGCTCCGCTGGTCGGGTCCTTCGCTCGAAGATGCCGGTAATGCACTGAACAGACAAAACGGTTTTACCGTAATCAATGCCGCCGTAGTTACGCCTATGGTGCAATACGACTACAAAGCGCGTTTGAAAGCGACACAAGGTTATTGGTACATTCCTCAATCGGAAATCGACCGTTCCAACGGTGCAATAGAACAAAATCCGGGTTGGGGCGCCGATGCGTTGTTTAAAGACTGGAATAATTTGTAACAACTAAAAATATTCTATAATAATGAAAACGAAATTATATATTTTCACAATAGCGCTGACATTACTCGGTATGGCCTGTGACCCTATTGAAGATAAAAGCCTGCGTGACGAATTTGCGAAGACCGGCACGCCGGTTACAAGCGCGGAACTGACAGCGGCGCTCTCGGTCACGCAACCTGTCCCCAATAACGACGACAAAGTGGAAGGCGACCAATATGTAGTAATTAACAATGCCCGGAAAGACATCGCGGGCACATGGTTTGTCAATACGCCTACCGGCATAAAACAATACCATACTGACCACGATACGATTGTTTACGCAGCCAACGGCACGTATGATATTTATTTTGTAGGATTATCCGAAAAACAGGCCGTAACGTCGGAAACGTTTACCGTTACCGTTACCAACTGTTTCGACGAGTATATGACCTTCCTCTCCGGAGCGAAAGACAAAGCCGACAAAACAGCAAAGAAAACATGGAAACTGCTCGACCACCCGCTGGCATTCTACAACGGCATGTACGGCGCATGGAAATACTACGACATGACGCCGGGACAAAGCAACTACCAGTCAGGAAACAGCGTACTGACAGCCGACGATTTCGGGAAATACATGGTTTTCGAAATTGCCGGCAGCAAGTTGACCATCTACGACAAAAACGGCGCTGTTTTGAACACCGGCGGCTGGGGATTCAGTCATGAGGACCGGGGCGAACTGATAGCGGGCGAAGTAATATCTTCCATCCGGCTTATCGGCACTGAAAAAAGTTGGCAGGCATTCTCAGGTACAAGTACGCCGTATTATATCCTGAGCATAGACGCAGATAATATGATTCTTTGCCTGCCGGGTACATACAACCGTACCGGCGATGATTGGGATTACGATGCAAGTTATTATTTCTTTACTGCGGTAGAATAGTTACTATTTCACAAAACAGAGACGAGACATTACCGCTCTCGTTTCTGTTTTTTATCTATCTTTACAAAAAAAACAAAATCATGAAAAAACTTTTCTTTTATTTAACAGCAATAGCTTTGCTGTTCACTGCCTGCGAGGGCGATGATTACCTCGCCGGTCAAAAAAGCGGAGGCTCCGGGGGCAAAGGCGAAATGCCCGAAGCAGTTAGCGGTCGTGTAGTTATAGCTTATGTAACTTACTACGGCAAAGCTATCCCCGATGCAAGTTATCTCACACATATCAATTATGCTTTCGCCGAGCCTTATATGGAAAATGGAATTTACAAAGGCGTCGGATTACAAGGCAGTGAAAGCCGTTTCCAACAAATAGTCGATCTGAAAAAGAAGCATCCCAATCTGAAAATAGGTATCTCGTTTACCAACGCCAAAGAAGATTCGAGAGGCGGCTGTTTTTCCCAACTCGCCAAGAGCGCCGACTATCGCCGGGCTTTTGCCGAAGACTGCCGGGCTTTCCTTCAAAAATGGGGTATCGACGGAGTCGATATGGATTGGGAATTCCCCGGCCTTTCGTGGAGTGGCGATGCAAACGCTTACGACAGGGCTGTGGATGTGCAAAACCACGTATTATTGATGATGCAACTGCGCGAAACATTGGGCAGCAGGTACCTGCTCACTTATGCCGGATACTGTTTCGATAAAACGGCGGTTGCCGGAGGTCACCAATATATCGACATAGCTGCCGTAGCGCCTTACGTAGATTTTGTAAACATCATGACCTACGATCTGGATGCCGGCGACGAAGGCGGCGACCATCAATCGGCGCTCGAATCCCCGAAAGCATATTCGGATTGCAAACGCGCCGTGCAAACCTATCTGAACGCCGGTATGCCGGCCAACAAGCTCGTGCTGGGTATTCCTTTCTACGGCCGTATTTCGTTCGGCGCCTCACCCCTGTCGATTAACTACAAAGACATCTTAAAACTTGACTCTCAATCCTATAAAATTGATAATTGGGATGAGGCGGCTTCTGTGCCTTATGTCACCTACAACGGTAAATATTACTGTGGTTACGATAACGCCGAAAGTATTGCCGCCAAAGGCGAATGGCTGCTTAACACAGGTATGAAAGGCATGATGTTCTGGGATTATGACGGCGACGACGAATCCGGAACGCTTCGGAATGCTTGTTGGCAAGCAACAATGAAGAAATAAACAAACCATGATACGGAAATTAATCGTACTGTCATTTCTGTTTATGAGCACCGTTTCATCGGTCGAAAAAGACAGCCGGGGCGCCACCGTCCGGATAGACGCCGGCCGGAAAGTCGTCCGGCTGATTTTCTCGGCCGATGAAGCCTTTGAAGGCGCTCTTCCCATTCTTAAAACATTGGATAAACATCATGCGAAAGCCTCTTTTTTCCTGACAGGTAACTGCTTGCGGGAAAAGAAGTTTAAATCCATCATTCAAAAGATCATTCGTAAAGGACATTACATAGGCGGACATTCGGATAAACATTTACTCTACGCTTCGTGGGACGACAGGCAACAATCACTCGTAACGCCCGACAGCCTGATTGCCGATTTCCGTCAAAACATGGCCGAACTCGAAAAACACGGAATCGACCTTTCAAAAGTGCATTATTTCCTTCCACCTTACGAATATTACAACAAAGAAAACGTCCGGTTAATCGAATCGCTGGGGCAAACGGTCATCAACTACACGCCGGGGTTACGGACAGCCGCCGATTATACCACGCCCGATATGCCTAACTACAAATCTTCGCAGGAATTAATTGAGCAACTCTATGCATACGAAGCGGAAAAAGGACTAAACGGCAGCATCGTGCTTATTCATCCCGGTACGCAGGATAGCCGTACCGATAAACTATATCTTCGCTTGGACGAAATTATCCGGCATCTGAAAGCAAAAGGCTACTCCTTTGAACGGTTATTATGACAAATTTTTCATATCTTTGACCTCTATTAAATCTATAAATACAATGAATATACCGACAATAGAAGTAGGGATAATGTCTGCCAAATCCATTGAATTTCAATTGAATGGTCGTTTCCGGCAAGTCGCTACGGGTGAAGAAGCGGCAAATAGGAGGGGCGAGGCTATCGTCAGCGGTAGTTCTTCCTTTATCCTCCGTTCAGGCGATAAGCAGCAATTGTTTGACGATTTTGTCCTGTTGGAACCGCTAAACGAAGCGGATGCTGATTTCGAATTGCATCACGTCGTTATCGGCGTACAATTCCATTGGGAACGGGAAGAAACGCAACGCTTCAAAGGGAAATTGAAAATTTATGTCGAAAACGGAATGTTGACCGCCGTCAATATCCTTTCCGTGGAAGATTATCTCTTGAGTGTGATTTCGTCGGAAATGAGCGCCACATCCTCCCTCGAGTTGCTGAAAGCTCATGCCGTAATTTCCCGCAGTTGGCTGCTGGCGCAAATCGAAAAAGGCAAACAGCTAAAAGACGCAAGTTACAAAACATTGATACGCAACGAAGAAGGCTATATCCGCTGGTACGACCGCGAAGACCATTCCCGCTTCGATGTTTGCGCCGATGACCATTGCCAGCGTTATCAGGGCGTCACCAAAGTATCTGCGCCGCAAGTTTATGAGGCCATGCAAGCCACATCCGGCGAAGCGCTGCTCTATGACGATATGGTTTGCGACGCCCGTTTTTATAAATGTTGCGGCGGCATTACCGAGAAATTCGAAAATGTCTGGGAACCGGTTGTACATCCCTATCTGACAAAAGTGGTTGATAATAACACAATTCCCGCCGGATACAATACCGGTTTGACAAATGAGGAAAATGCACGGGCGTGGATTTTGGGCAGTCCTCCGGCATTTTGCAATACGCACGACGGAGAAGTCCTTTCGCAGGTATTGAACGATTACGACCGGGAAACGCAGGATTTTTACCGTTGGCAAATCACACTTACGCAAGCGGAAATCAAGGATTTATTGTTCCGCAAGGTGGGCATTGAAGTCGGCGACGTGCTTGATTTGATTCCGGTGGAACGGGGCGTATCAGGCCGTTTAATCCGTTTGAAAATTGTGGGAAGCGAGCGTACGATTACCATCGGCAAAGAATTGGAAATCAGGAAAGCATTGTCGGAAAGTCATTTGTACAGTTCCGCATTTGTTGTAGAGAAGTGTTCTGGCGCACTTGATGGACCAACTCCCGCTATTCCGCCGGTCTTTATCCTGAAAGGCGCCGGCTGGGGTCATGGCGTCGGACTTTGCCAAATCGGCGCAGCTATTATGGGTGCGAAAGGTTATCCCTATCGGGAAATATTGACGCATTATTTTCCTCATGCAGAAGTAAAAAAAATATATTAACGCATGTTACGCATTAATCAATATAAATTCCTGAACGAAACATCCCGCTTCATCCCCCGCAAACGGATTTACACAGACGAATTACGCCGCTTAGCCTGGGGCGCCGACGCCGGTTTTTACCGCCTGATTCCCAAAATCGTAATCCGTTCGGAAACCGAAAAAGAAGTTTCGCGTTTGCTGGCCATTGCCGACCGGCTAAATGTGCCGGTTACTTTTCGCGCCGCCGGAACAAGTTTGTCGGGACAAGCCGTC
>JAISXN010000207.1 GCA_031270525.1 Candidatus Symbiothrix sp.
GGTCTGTCTCTCCCCATAAATAGCTATTCATCTCCCTCAAAACCCCCAAATTATGGTATTGCGCTATTTCGATAAAAACAAGAACTTTGCGCAGTTAAATTTTTATAAAAAACGGAGATGTTTAAAAATTTATTCCTGGTATTTGTGTTAATCACTGCATTAACACAAAATTCATTTGCCCAGTTGCAATTCGGAGGTTATGGCGAAATCGCTTTAAGCCGTAATTTTTTCAGCGACAATATCAATCGTTATTCCCATGCGGACGATTACAAAAACGCCAAAAGCCACGGACGCTTTGATATTCCCCACGTAGCTTTCGCTATCGGTTATAACTTCAATTCCAAATGGAAAATGTATTCCGAAATCGAATTTGAACACGGCGGAACCGAATCGGCTATGGAACTGGAAGCCGAAGAAGCCGGCGAATATGAAAGCGAAATCGAAAGAGGCGGCGAAGTGGTTCTGGAACAGTTCTGGATTGAGCGGACATTTTCACCCGCCGTCAATCTGCGGATGGGACATATCATCGTTCCGATAGGTTATACCAGCAACAATCACCAGCCGAATGATTTTTTCACCGTTTACCGCCCGGAAGGCGAGAATACGATTCTTCCGTGTACGTGGCATGAAACAGGCCTCAGCCTTTGGGGTAGGGTAGGAGAGTGGAGATATGAAGCACAATTGCTTCCCGGATTGGATTCCGAATTATTCGGCCGTCAAAACTGGATACATGGCGGTTCGGCCTCACCTTATGAATTTAAAATTGCCAACAAATATGCCGGTGTTTTGCGTATCGACAATTACTCGCTCGACGGATTACGCATCGGTTTGAGCGGTTATTTCGGACATAGTTTCAATAACAGTATCCAACCTTCTTATGCCGAAAAATACAAGAAAGTAAAAGGCGCCGTCAGCATCGGTTCCTTTGATTTTGAATACAAAAAACGCCGTGTCATTGCCCGTGGATATTTCGATTACGGTCATTTGAGCGATTCGGAAGAAATCTCGAAATACAACAAAAGCCTGACGAAAAATTCGCCTTCCCCGCGTACCAACGTTGCTTCCGATGCAATCAGTACGGGTTTGGAAGCCGGCTACGATGTTTTTCCTTTGCTTATCCGGACGGCTAAAGAAGAGAAACGACAACTGTTTATTTTCGGCAGATACGAATATTACGATTCAATGTATAAAACGGTGGCCAATATCACCGACAATGAATGGTGCGGGCGGCAACGGGCGGTTGTCGGCCTCAATTATTTCCCTACCCGGGAAGTGGTGATAAAAGCCGAATACTCGGCAGGGATACTCAAAAGCCAATACAACAACGAAAACAGTATCTCTGTCGGTATTGCTTATTCCGGATTTTTTATAAAATAATAACATTAATAAACATAAAGATGAAAAGATTATTTTTATTTCCATTGTGCGTGGCATCGCTGTTGCTGATGCTGCCTGTTTTTATTTCCTGCGACGACGACAACGGTTCGGATACCGACGACGCCAAAGAAAAAGTGTTTGCCGCTATTGTTGAGCAATATGTGAACCATACGATTATCCCTACTTACAAATCATTGGCCGATGAAAGCATTGATTTGTATGAAGCATTGGTTACGTTGAAAGAGAATAAGACCGATGCAAACGTGCGGATTGCCACAGAGAAGTGGATCAAAGCGCGTGATTACTGGGAATTGAGCGAAGCTTTCCTTTTTGGTCCTGCGAGTGATTTTTCAATTGACCCGCATATCGACACGTGGCCGCTTGATAAGGATTTATTGGATAACGAATTGGGAAATGCGTTGCATATTGAAAGCATGTCCGGCGAAGACGGTGATGTATGGGCGGGCGAAACTTTGGGAGACGCCGTGCTTGGATTTCACGGAATCGAGTATGTTTTGTTTGAGAACGGGCAACCGAAAGAAGTCAATAAAATATCTGACAAGGAGTTGATTTATGCCGTAGCCATAGCCGGCGACCTTCGCAATAGCTGTTTCCAGTTGGAAGCCTCATGGGCAGGTATTGATAAGGTTACGGCAGAAAAAAGGGAAAAACTGGAAGATTTGGAAGCGAACATTACCGTCGGCGGCAGAGGATATTCCTACGGCGAGAATATGCTGAGCGCGGGTAAAGCCGGAAGCACCTATATTTCTTATGCCGACGCTTGCGCAGACCTTATTGAAGGTTGCTCCACCATTGCCGACGAAGTAGGTGCATTAAAAATCGGGAATCCATATACGGGTGAAGACGTGAATTATATCGAATCGCCTTACAGCTACAATTCCAAAGTTGATTTTGTCGGCAATATCAAGAGCATAGAAAATGCTTACTTAGGTGGAGCCGACGCAACCAAACGCGGAGCCTCGATTAGCGATTATGTCAAAACCGTCGATTCCGGCCTGGATACGCGGATTAAAGCCGCTATTAATAATGCAATAGCTAAAATTGAAGCCATTCCGTATCCGTTTGCTCAAAATTTCACGTCTTCCAAAGCCGGCGAGGCAATGGAAGCCAGCAATGATTTGGCGGGTATATTGGAAGAAGCAACAGCAACTTTGAATAAATAACATTGCGTTGTGTCTTTGTGCCTTTGCGACTTTGTGTTTACGAAAAATAATGTACTTAATGAAAAATAGAAGAAATTTGTATTTAGCCGCGCTAATCTTGTCGGGATTGTGTTTCGCAGGATGTGGGGATGATGATGAAAACGGTAAATTGCCCGAACAAGAACTCTCGGAAGAATATTACACCGGCGGGAAACTCGGAACAACGTTTAATTCAACATCTTTCGCCTACGAGCAGCCTACTGCGGTCGTGGACGAATCTCCCGAATTGTTGTTGCAGTTCAAACGCGGCGAAACTTTGTTTGAACACGAATTTACCTCCAATACCGAAGGCGTACGCCGCGGTTTGGGACCTGTTTCGGTACGCAGCTCCTGCTTATCCTGTCATCCCGGCTACGGACATGGGAAACGGATGGATCGTTACCGCGCCAAAGATTCCGGCAACGGATACCTGCTGGTTGTGACGGATGCAAACGACAATTACGTCAGTCAACTTACCGGAATGCCGCAAACGCAAGCTGTTTATCCATATTTACCGCCAATCGACGAATCGGGAATTAAAATCGAATGGAAAAATTATACCGATGAATACGGCAATGTTTTCCCGGATGGAGAAACTTACAGTTTGATATATCCTGAAGTCACTATTGAACGTTCGGCAATCAATGTACCGATGCCCGATTTTTACAAAGTACGTTTGGAAGCGACCATCGGCATTTACGGTACAGGGTTGATTGACGCTATTCCCGACGATTCCATTATCGCTCAATATCAATACGAGAAAAGCCTTGGATTCACGCTGAACGATGCTAAATACCTGCCCGAAAATTTTATCAGAGAAGCAGACGGTACGTCTCATCCGGGACGCTATACCTACGGACTGACACGTGGTACTTTGCAGAATGGTCCCGGCGCCAATGCGATTTGGAATATCACTAACGTAACCCGTTCGGACAGGCGTTACCATTATATTACAACGGCTTATGCCACGGCTATGTCGCAAAACAGTGATATTCAGGAAAAATTGGGGAAAACCGAACAGGAAATTTACGCCGACTTAATGTCGAGGGAATTGCCCGCCGAAATGAGCGATAACGATTACATTGATTTTATGGTTTGGCATCGGGGATTGGCAGTTCCGGCCGCCCGGAATTTGGACGACCCGACTGTAAAAAAAGGAAAGGAAAAATTCTACGAAATCGGTTGTACAGCTTGTCACCGTCCTTCATGGACGACCGGCGCCGACAAATACACGGGCGATCCGATGGTGAAGGATAAATTGCCGCGTTATCCGTATCAGAAAATCCGGCCTTATTCCGATTTTCTGCAACATCGCCTCGCTATGGTAAATGATATCCGTACCGGCTGGTGTCGCACGACTCCGCTTTGGGGACGCGGACTTTCCGAAAAAAGCACGGGTGCAAGTGAGCATTTGCACGATATGCGCGCCCGCAATTATAATGAAGCTATTCTCTGGCATGGCGGCGACGCCAAGCTTACCAAAGAGAGATATCGGAATTTATCTAAAACAGACCGTGAGGCCTTGATTAAATTTCTGGAATCAATATAAATTTTACGTGAGCCATAGTTTTTTTTAATCCCAATGGTCGGGAGCGACCATTGGGATTGGTTGTTTAAAGATGTTTTCCGGATGACTAAACATAACGAAAAGACGGCTAAAAAGATGACGGAAGCATAACAAATGTGCCGGAATTTCTAAAATATAAATAATTGCTATTCAATATATTGTTTTCAAAAACCGTCTATAAGCTGATTATTAATAGTTTATCCATTCTTTATTACAGACTAATTCCAATAGTATATCACTATCTCATTTATATAAATTCATCAACATCATCTAAAAAGTATATAGCATCGGCTACACTCCGCAACCAATGGGCTACTTATCAATGTCAATATAATATATTTCCATCCTTCCAAATTATTTATCAATATCTTTAATTCGCTTCTGAATACGATGCATTTGTGAAAATATATCATCAATATTCTTGAAAATAAGGCTTCCTGTATTTCGAATGATTGGACTTACTTTTTCCAGTAGTGATACAATTTCATCAGTAAAAGTACACAAAATCTCTTTTTCGGTTCGAGATTCTTTTGATAAACACAATCTATTATGTTCTAATGATTCAGTAATCTTATACATTATTGGGTCAATTCGACTACACAATACTCCAACTTGCCTAAAGTCAGTTGAATTATGTAATTCTATAATACTTGTTACATTTGCAATCATATTGACCATATAATGAATATTCTCAATGTACGTAAGAAATATGTTAAATTTTACGGTTTTAGAAAGATAGTCTGTTAAAGTATTTTCAATAGTTGACTTAAGTTCTTTATTTTCATTGACAAGACGATCAATCTTATCTATTCTAAAGACCAAAAGTGATGCTAATAAACCCACGATAAGAGTTACTAAAAACGTTAAAGTATTAGCATTTATCAAAGAATCCCTTGCTAATTTTAATTCAGTTTCATTATTTGCAGATTGAAGTATGATACAATCTATACGCCATGTTAAAAGACATCCTAAAAGAATAAAGCAAAGAATAATAACAATAACAATTATTACGATAATTTTATTGGAGTTCATATTATTTGGATTTTTTACATATTTTTGTTATCATATTTTTCACTTCTTCTTCAAAATATGGTTTTTTACTAATAAGTTCTAATCCATTCAACTCTCTTGAAGAATACTCTTTCTCAAATGCAGAAACATATTTGGAACAAATAATTGTTTTTTTCTTGAAATTAAGTTTTTCAGAGTCATTCATTCTTTTATCCGAAGAATTAAAAATATAATTTTTCATCCATGCATAACCTTCCCGTTTATAGAAATCGGACATTTCCTGTTCTGTCAATCCACTTGAATCTATCTGTAAGTCAACAACATAACAATCAAAAGGTTTTTCTCCTTCTTCTTGGCTTTGCTCATACACATCAATTGCCTCAGAAACATTTCTTGCGCGAACAAATTCGTATTCATCTTGATTCATTTGTTCTTTAATCATGCTATAAATTGTCCCTTCGTCTTCGACAATTAAAACTTTAAGCTTATCTTCCATATTATGTACTAATTTTAATTATAAAATTTATTTGATAGGTATATTAATTGTAAATATATTGCGAAAAGTTGGATTATTAATGCAAGCTTTGAATACTGTTGGTCCTGTTATAAAATTAGAATAATGAACCACTTCAAATGCTAACTCATCGGTTAATGTTTGGGCTGCGACACGAATTTTTTCTTTATCGCGCTCATCTAATTTTTTAATTAATTTATCTTTATCATCACTATTTTTATAGCAATATAATGCAGGTATATGCAGTGGATATATTTCATTACTTTTATGATCAACTGAACCTCTAAATGCAGTACAAATTTTGTCAACAAAGAACATTCCTAATCCCATTCCTCTGGTTTTATTATTGTTATCCCCACGCTCAAATAGTTTATAGATTTGTCTCCCTTCTTCTATTTTTTGGCCATAGTTAACTACTTCAATAATAAGTCTATCATCTCCTTGTCGTTTTGCACTAATATAAATTTTTATTCCGTAATATCCATGTTTAATCGCATTATCAATTAAATTGAATATTGCATGGTCAAAATATAGCTTATCTAAATTAGCGCTTTGATAATTTTGAGATTGAGAATAATAAATCTTTTGATCTCTATCATCTGCCTTATCAGACATCATTTTTTTCATTTTATACAATAATGGATGAATTTGGACAAACTCTTTTTCAAGAATAATATCATTGAAAATGATTGATGGGCGATTAAGAACAGCGTTTAGATGCAGAATTTGTTCAATAACGTTTTCTTTATAATGTTTAAACTTATCATATTTCTCTTCATATTCTGGAAATAACTCTCTTGGGAAAGTTTTATATATTGGAAAATCAATTTTATGTTCCATAACATTGAGAGCAGGTAATGTAAAATGAGCAGATTCATGTGTAGTTTCCGAAATGACTGTTTCTAACATATATTCCATAAAAGACCCTCTAATATATGCATAATTTTGAAACGCCATTGTATAAAAAGCATTTAAAGCTTCTTCATAAATAAGATAAGCCTTTTCATCTTCAATAATGCCGGAATTATTATCTCTTTCCCATATAATGTATGAAAATTTTTCATCAATTAATTTTTTTATAATTAAAGTATCTCGTTGTTTATCATACCCCTTTTGAATCAAATCACTTCCTATCCTATTTATAATCTTAGACATTTCTTCTTTGGAAAGATTTTCTATTTTTTCAATTTTAAAATCTTTATCTGTAGGAATTGTAAAGACATAATCTTTACATTTTGATATATAATCTTGTTCGTCTATATTACTATTAGACCATCCAATAGGGATATATTTGTTATTTTCATCATTCATCGGAAGTGCAAACATTCTCACAAATCCATCTCGCTTGCTGCCAAATCTTTCATGTACAATAGATAATGAATTGCTTAAAGCTTTGTAAAATTTATAAGAAATACGATTGTCACGTATTCTAATATCACCAGTCCCATTAATAATCTCTTTCCGAATCGTTTTGAAAGACTCTCTGATATAATCGTTATTGCGATGATCTATTTTACTTTCTAATCTTCCTTCAAACACTTCAATCCTGTTAATAATGGCATTTAACTTTGCATTCCACTTATCTTCATCAATTTTATACCCTTCGAGCATTTCACGAATAGATTGACAACGCAAATGGTCACATTGTATATATTCAGGACAATTATTAAATGCAGAGTCTTTGCTAAAATTATCTTTCGGCATTTGTCCCAACATTAAACAAGCAACAAATTGTCCTTTAGCAAAAATAGGAAACATGGTTTCTTCTAATAAGGATACTCTACAAGTATAATGCACACATAAACGATTTCCTATCTTTTTTAATTTCAATTTTGTATATTCTAAATCCTCTTGATCATTGAACAGCTTAATAATTCTCTTTAAATTTTTATCATACTCATCTGAAGGATATTTCATCCCTTTAAAAGAATCATCTGCAAAAATTCCAACTCGGCTATCTTGTCTAAAACAAAAATCAATCGCCGATTTATGACACATTCTAAATCCCTTAAAACATGCTTCATTTAATTCAAAAGTACCACTATCAATACGAATAATTTCACGCTCATTTATTATCTGCTTGATACGTATATCAACCGGGGTATTATAAAAAATTGTTCTTCCTTCATTTGAATGAGATTCTTGTTTCGCCGTTTCTGCATTTTCATCTATTGGAGAAAAATTTTTAGGAACAATTTGAAACATTGACAATGTAGTTTTTACATTTGTATCATGAGATAAATCAGCTAAAAATCCTCTAATGTAATCAGGATAATAAATGCCATCTGATTTAAAATCAGCACTTTCTTCAGTTTTGCCTTGTGCAAGACTAAGAAAAGATGGTTGAATAGGCCAAGTATCATTTAATAACATAGCAAAATTTCTATTGTTTTGTCCCTAAAATTCAATAACACATAACAGCAAACGCTATTATACATTTTTAAATTGGATAGTTATATTATGCTTTTGAATTACAATATAATCAAATTACTCAAAATTTACTTCAAAGGTAACAACAATATTTCAATTTCAAAAAAAATCATCAAAAAATTTGCATATTTCATTTTTTTGATTACAACAGTTAAGAAATGAAGCAACTTAAGGAAACCCAGGCGATTCAGGAAGAAAAAAAGAGCGCAATAAATAATTGGAAAATAAGTCGCAAAACAATCAAAACGGATACCCAATAGCCACATACATCGCCGAATCGTTCCAAATATTCCCTTTCATAAAAACATAACGTTCACCTTCGGATTCTCCAGGGTCATATACCCGCGTTCCCACATCAAACCGCAAAATCAGAAAACTCAAATCGAATCGCAAACCAAAGCCTGTACCGACTGCCAATTCTTTGTAAAAGGAATTCCATTTGAAAAATCCGCCCGGTTGATTGGGATAATCTTTTACCGTCCAGATATTTCCGCAATCGACAAACAGGGCGGGTTCTAACCAGTCGAGGATTTTGTAACGATATTCGGCGCTGAGAATAAAACTGATATCGCCGACATGGTAAACCATGCTGTTGGCGCCTTCTTTATTTAACGAACCCGGTCCTAAATACCTTGTCTTCCAACCTCTGACACTGTTGGGTCCGCCGGCGTAATATCTTTTTTCAAAGGGCATAATACTTGAGTTTCCATAGGGATATGCCAAGCCTAAACCGGCATGAAACGCAACTCCGCCGGTTTTACTTAACCGGATGGTTTCGGAATAATCAATATCGCCTTTCAAATACCGGGCAAAAGGATTTTTGAAAATTTCGTATTGTCCGTTTTCGTTCCGGGAAGCTTTAGACAAGGAAAAAATGCCGTTCAGAACGTTGCCTGAAGATTCCGCATTGAAGCGCACGGTATATAAACGTTGACGGAATTGTCCGGAATTGGCGTTGGTATAAATCAGATTGTAACCGCTTCCTGCCGTAAATATATTGTCGTAGCTGTAACGAGTTAAAGAATCGACACGTTTGTTTAGGTAATCCTGAAAACTCGCTGATTTCCAAGGCATAGCCACATAGTTGACGTCGATTAAGTCAACCGTATGCGTCACGACATTATTGCGTCCCGACCACCGGAATTGCCAGTTGAAATTGAAAAAATCGCGGGTATATTGCGGTCTTTTCTGGATATTGAATCCCAGGCGGTATTGTGTTTGGGCATTGTATCTGTCTTCCATGTAATTGTTTATGAAAGGAAGGTGAATTTTGGAAAAAGTCAGGGAAGGAGTAATTCCAAATTCATAAAAATTATAACCGAGAGCGTCGCTTTCTTCAACATTCACAAACTCGTAGGCTCCGTTGAGGCGGATATTGAATTGTTCCGAACCATTGAAAAGATTTTGGTTTCCATAATTAATATCTGCGGAAATACCCATATCGCCGGCCTTATTCGTACCGTTCAGACCGGTTTGAATGGTATGCATCTCGCCCGGGGAAAGATAAATTTCACAATCCAAAAGGCTTGAATCCGCATAATTTCCTTCTATGAATTTCACGTCCGCTCTTCCCACGCAATTCAGCGCCTGGAAGAGGTTGAGCGTCGATTCGGCAGCTTGTTCGCGGAACAATCCTCCGGGACGAATCCGTATTTTATCCGTAATTACTTTCGGACGAAGAAACCGGAGTTTATCGTAATGAATATCAATGCCGTTTCCGGCAACGGAATCGACAATGGTATAATTTTCGCTGTTCACAAAATCGTATCCGCTGAGAACTTTTACTTTTTCGACGCCGAAAACCTTGGTTTGAGTCGTATCTTTCAGAATCAGCGTCAGATTTACCTCGTTGGATTGTAAAGCGGTATCGGCCAGGTAATGCAGATTGTCGATGGTCGACAGGTAGTAACCATTGTTACGCAGGCGCTTGCTTACACGAGTCAGTTCCTGTTCGAGGACAGTCATATCGAAAATCGTACCGGGTTTGAGGATTGTGCCTTGGTTTCTTGAAAAAAGATTATTGCGGCTTATTCTTCTCCGGATTTGTTCGCGGGGAAAACGGGTTGAATCGGAGCTGTTTCTTTCGATACGGATTCCGTTTGCCAGATTATTCATGTCTTCATTCGGCAGACGAATTTCGTAATTTCTGATTTTATACGGAATTCCTTCATGAATATGATAATCGGCGGAAATTTTTTTACCTGTCGTATCAAGGACGGCATGAACGTATGCATTCAAATAACCCCGGTTTTTCATTTCGATGGCCATTTCGTTAAGAGATTGATTAAGTAGTCTTTGACTGAAAATAACCGGCGGATTTCCGATTTTACGAATCATCTTTTTGAACCACGAAGAATCGTTATCGACCCAATTGTAAATCATCAGGCCTAATTTAGGGTCATTGGGTTTTTGTTGTACAAATTCCGGCAAATTGGTTTTAGAGATGACATTCGAATCGGTTTCAAGGCTGATTTTATCCAGAAGGTATTGTCCTTCGGGAATATATTTGGTGGTGCTGCAGGCAAAAAAGAGCAGGCAAAAGGCGAACGGTAAAAAGTATTTTATTTTTCTCATTTGTCTTTCTGTTTTTTATTGGTTCTGAAACTCCGGAACAATTGTTTGAATGTTTTCCCCTGCCGTTTATACACAATACCGACGCCCTGCGTTGTTTTCGCTTTTTCGTAATACCGGTTGTTGGTAATATTGAAAAAGTGCAGCAGGACATTCCCTCCGGGAGATAATTTATATTCCAAGTCAAAATCGCCGGTGAAATTATCCGTTTGACCGCCCGGATTGGCGTTGGTGTGATAACCCAAAGTACTGTTTACCACCAACCGGTCATCGAACAGTTTCGTAGAAATATTCACGTCCATATCCATTTTCGACATGCTTCCGTCGCTGCTGTACAAATCCGTTCCGATTGTCCAGTTATCGCTCAGAACCCCTGCCAGTAAGCTGTTTAATTGCGAAGTGACGGACGAAGAAGCAATAGAAGTCCAGATGCTTGAACTGTTTGTTGTTTGAGCGCCGGAGCTGACCGGCATAAACGAACCGAGCGCCAGCAGATAAGCAATTTCTTTGATTTTGATGTCGTCGGTATAAAGTAAACCGTCCAATTTCCGTTGGATTTCAGCCTGTTCATTCGGCAAAACCACTTGGTATTGCAGTTGCGGTTTTTTCATATTACCGCTTACCGTTAAAAGGCAATTCACAGGGATTTTGCCGGATGATGTAATTTCGGCAAAACTTGGGTCAAGGGAAGTCAGCGATGCTTTCAGACTATACACGGCCGTCAAGTCGAAAGTAGTATTCAACGGGTCGCCTTTGAAAACCAGTTTACCGCCGTTTCGGATATGAAAAATTTTCCTGGTGATGTTTTTCAGCGAGAGGGAACAATTCCCATCTTCCACAATATAATTTCCCAGCAAACTCATGTTCATGTTGTTTAAATCGTACGATAAACTGATGTTTCCGTTGCCTTGCACTTGCGCAATATCGCCGGTTGCCGGATTGAGAATAACGCCGGCGCTTAAACCCGGATTGACCGAAAATGTGAGGTTGAGTTTCATCGGAAGGGAAAGAGCGTCTTCACTGTCATTCCGCGCGGGAATGACAGGATGCAACGAGGGGATTTCCGCTTCCGCGGGAATGACTGCATCGACAAAAGTAATCCAACCGTAACGTTGCGCTTCAACCGTTTCGGGAATATTAGCCATGACCGAATTGGATTTTCCGTGAGTCAAATTCCCTTGTATGAGCCAATTCTTATTTTTCATGCTTACGTTGAGCTGTCCGTTTATGTTGAGTCGTCCGAAAAACAAACTGTCGGTTTGATGAACATTGTTCAAAACCAAAAAGTTTTTGAAATCCACCGTTAACTTGGGATTCATGTTGGAGAAATTTTTATATCCGATGGTTCCGTTGATTTTACCGGTTTGCCGATATTCATCATAAACGGTAAAATCTTTAAAGATAATTTTATCCGGTTGTAATTCAATCGAATCCGAGATCAGATACATCGTATTGAGTTTGGCAACACCGGCTTTTGCATTTCTCAAATACGCCCTTCCGGTCAGGGCGGGAGCGGAAATCTTACCGTCAATCCGGATTTTAGCGCTAAATTCTCCATCCAGACCATAAACGCTTCCGGCCAGATAATCGTCAAACCAGTTTAATTGAATTCCTTGGATATTGCCGGCTAAAGCAATCGAGTCTTTTCCCGGAAGCATAAATCCGGAAACGACGGACTCCCCCGTATTCGGATTGCTCAATGTCGCCCTTAAAAATAATCCTTGCCGGGCAGAACTCCATCCGCTTATCAGTCTGAGATTTCCGATTGAATCATTGTTAAATAAAATGTTGTTAACAGAAAAATTCCGTGTTATAACGCGCGGCTCGCTTGTCAGCCGGGACAGCGAAATTTCGCCCGAAACGCTTCCGGATATCGGAATATTGTATTTCAAGGCGTCTAAAATTGTCTTGATTTCGAAGCGGTTGATATCAACCAAAAGCGAATCGTTGCGATCTTCCGAAACGACGCCGTCGATTTTCAGGTATTCCGAAGAAGAGTGGCGCAAAGCGAAATTGTTGATTTCGTAGTGTTTATCACGGATATTTATTTGCGCGGGATAAATACGGAAAGCTGTTTCGTTCAAAGAAATTGAACCCGGATTTAATTCTATATGCATATCCGGAAACGTATTTTTCGCATTGCGGATAAACTCAATTTCCGCGTCGGTATTGCCGGTCAAGTCGTATTGATCGGAACGGTTATTTACATCTAACCGAACCGCTAACTTGTTTTGGTAGTTCGACAAATTCAGATGCAGTTTACTTGTATCCTTCGCACTGAAAAGGCAAAATGCAGTTGCATCAAAACTTACGAGCGAATCGCCCGAATTGTATTTCCCCATAAGTATAGCCGAATCGGGGATTTCGCTTTCCATTCCCAGCAAATGCGAGACTGTATTGGCTTGACGAACGGCGATGAAAAAATTGAAGTTTTCCTCCGGAAGCTGGATTTTTCGCTTCTTTGAGACTTTTTCCGGAAACAAGGTCGGAAATGCTTGCTGAAGCGAACGGTTGATTCCATCATAAGTAAATATTCCTTTTCCTCTTACGTTCAGCACTTTAGAACGGACGTTCAATTGTTTTTGCCTGTTTGAACCGGCAATGTAATTTATCGTAATCGGAGAATCGTTGAAAATTCCGGTTTGCGTTGAAAACCTCAAACTGTCTATCATAGCGGAAGCCGTCATCGTTTCGGGATTAAAACCTTTAACGTGCGCATCGACAAGACCGGACAATTTTGCGCCGGGATATTCCGGTAACCAATTCAAAATATCCAAACGGACTCCGTACAAGTTTGCATGCAAGCTTGCTTCCTGATTTTTCTCGTTCAGATTGGCGCTTCCGCGTAATGTCAAGGGCAGATTTTCGTCCCCGGAATTTATATCAATTTCAATATTTTCATTGATATAACTTGCTTTGATTGAAACATTCCGGTACGAATAATCCTTATAATCAAACCGGCTGACACCTGTTTCCAGATTAGCGTCTATTTTTCTTTTTCCGGTGATTTTTCCATGCGCTACGGCTTGAAAAGAAGCGATTCCATACGTACTATCCGACAGGAACTGTTTCAGATTGAGATTGGAAGCCGTCATTTCCAAATCGAAATCAATATCTCCCGAAGCCGGCATGTATCCGCCTTTTCCTTGCAGATTCAAGTCGCCCTGTTCGCTTTCTCCTTGCAAATTGAAATGCAAGTCAGGCAGAGAACCGTTTATTTTTCCGGTTAAATTTGTTTTATTCAAAACAATCGAGGATTTTAATTTGTCTATCAGGCAATTATCTATTTGTACCGCAAAAGCCGATTTTTCCCAATTGTATAAATCGGACATTTTGGCATTGGCTACCAAGGAAAGATTGTCGCCATAATTCAGTTCTAAAAAAGGAATGTTTAATCCGGGAAATTGGCCTTCCAATTTGCCGGAAAAACTCAATACATCGGGAAATTTATTCAATAGGGGATAAAAATAAATCAAATCTGCAGGACTTATTTTCCCCGAGAAAATCCGGAGAGAATAACCGGCTTTCGCAAAAATATCCTTGATTTCCAAACCGGTGTAGTCCAATTCCACATCATCCGTTTTCAACTCCGAATGAGGCAACTCGACGGCAAAATCATTCAGAGAAATGACTTTTTGTTTCGATTTCAAATTGAAATGCAAATCATCAAGTCTGAAACCGCTTTTCTCTGTAAATGAAAGATATGCGATATCCGCTTTCAGATTTTCAGGGTCGATGGATTGCAGATGAATTCCGGCTTGAAGATTTTGAACCGAAATGTGATTAACATCAAACAAACTGTCGGCTAAATACGTTTCGGACAGAACGTTATACGATAAATTCCCATTATTCAGAATTACTTTGTCTATTTCGATTTGCATGGCGGAACTGTCGGACGATGGAGTTGCGAAAGCGTCAATCAGAAACTGAAAATTAAAAGTAGCGCCGGTACTGTCCCGTGAAATTCGAATATTGAAATCATCCAATTCGACGGAATGAATCAACAGCTTTTTATCCGCTAATTTAAACAAATTAAAACCGGCGTCGAGACTTCCGGCATAAAGCAAAGTATCTCCCTGTAAACCGGAAACATAAACATTTTCTAACCTGATATGGTTGAAAGGAGAAAACTTGAGATTGCCGATGTGCATTTGGTTTTTGGTTTTTTTCATAACTTCCCGCAAGGCAAAATCCTTTATCTTTTGCTGGACGGGAGGAAGCCACAACAAAAAGTAAATTAGTAATAGCAATCC
>JAISXN010000214.1 GCA_031270525.1 Candidatus Symbiothrix sp.
GGAACAGGCAGATTCAATTGATATTTATCCGACAAAAACAGATTAATATCTTTGGAATCAGAAAGAGAACGCAATTCTGAAATTTCTTTACCGGAAAATTCAGGAATAGTAAATTTTTCAATGAAATTTTTTTGATAGCAAGGATAACCTCCTTCAATAGAAATACTTGTCTTGCTTATATAGTAGTGCATAACAGCGGAATTTAACACTTTCTGCACAATATCAATGTTCTCAATCTTTGAAAGCGTATGTTCCATATCGCCGAAAAGCGTACGTTCATTTACCGGTTCTTTGAAAAAGATGCCGTAACCGTTAGTAAATAATGCTTCTTCATCTTCAACTACCAAAAAACGAGGATATTGGCTAAAAGTCGGGTTCAGTATTTTTTTCCCGAAACGTGTTAATCCTTGAGTACGTCCCCAAGCATAAAACGGATTGTATTTGATTTTTCCTTTATCGCGTGAAAGCAATTCTTCTTTCACAGAAAGCAAATATTCATAACAATACGGATATTTCGTTTTAAAACTATCCTCGTCAATAATGTTTGCCGAACCGTTTACCTTATAAGGAAATATAATTCTTCTGACATTCAGTGATATATCGTTCTGATTTTTAAAATCGGATATTTTGTAAACGCTTCGGGTAACAGCTTTCTCGATTTTATACCGTTTGCCGTCTTGTCCTGTTTTAAGAATATAATTTCCGTCAATCCGGCTTCCATCAACAAAAAACACATCATCTTTAAGCGTAGCAATACCCACGCAGATGTCAAACATTTGCTTTATCGGCATACCAATCGTTTCAATGGCAGTGATGTTTTTCTTTTCATCCGACCTCAAAAGGCGCCATTTTTTGATATTCAATTCGGATACGGCATTTTCGGAATATCTCACATTTGCAAGAAACTCTTCCGGGGAAAAGGTATCCGGTATCCGGTCGTAAAGAATGAAATCATTTTTGCATTTTTTCAGAAAAGAAATTGCCGTATAAGTTTGAACATCAAATACTTTTTTTGAATTGAAATCAATAATTTTACTCAAACATTTTTTGTTAATCAGGAAAGTCCGCAACGATTCTCCCGCCAAGGAAGTGAAATAATTATTAGGAGTTATGTAACCCAATTGCCCGCCATCTTTGAGCAAATTATATCCTAATTCAAAAAAGGCAAAGTACAGGTTAAAAGTCCCTTTTTCAACCGTCTGCCAGTGTTTGATGAGGTATTCCCGGTTTTCGTCGGATAAGTCCTGAAATTTCACATAAGGCGGATTTCCGACAACATTATCATATTTTTCAGTCCACCGATGCCAAAGGCTATCTCTTTGATACAGATTAAAATCTGCTTCTTCAAGTATTTCTCCATGTTGCAGGGCAAAAATAGAAAGCAATCGTTTCGCCCGCTCAATATTGTAAGGCAATATATCCGCGCCGAAAATGTTCTCTTTTACCGCTTTTTTGATGGATTTTCCTTGCTTGTGATAGTATTCCGCTAATCCGATAAGGAAAGCCCCGCAACCAGCGCTTGGGTCTATATTTCGTTCATTTTCTTCAGGCTGAATTTCTTCGATGATATAATCAACAATGTAAGTAGGGGTAAAAAAAGCGCCGTTCAGCTTCCGGTCATTGTCGGGAATCAGCATTTCCAAACAATTTTCCAATGCTTTAATCGAATCAATGCCAAGCGTTTTCACCTGCGAACTTAAAACATTGCCGGAAATGTAATTATACAGATAGCCCGTTAAAATATGGGAAGAGGAATAGTCTAAACGGAATTTATCAAGATAATGGGCAATGACTTCTTTTTCAGCATTTTCAATACTGAAAGAAGACAACAATTCTGCTATTTTCCGTTTATTTACCATATAACTTATGACGACTATACGCAACAAAAGTAATACTTATTTTAGAAATAACAAAAGCCGGAGGCATTATTTCTTTTTAAGTCATAGAAACAAAAACATATTCCCCCCGCTCGGCGAAGGCTCTGCCTGCGTCGGGCTAAAAGCATGTCTCCAGACATGCCGCAAGCGTGGACGCTTGCTTTTAACACAACGAAGGCTGGAGCCTTCGCCGAGCGAGGGTTGATTTATATTTTGTTGTTAACGTTGTTGTTTTTGCAAGTCTGGAGCCTTGCTTTTAACTCAATGTAGTCAGAAACTACGCCGAGCGGGGGAAATGTTGGCCTACATTATTTCACGTGCGATAAAATAATTTTGAATTTAATAATTTTTAACTAAATGCCGGATGTTTGTCTAAAAATTTAGACGTACATTTGCAGCATGTTTATAAACTCAATAATTTATTTAAAAATATGATTCAATTAACAAAAGCGGAAGAGCAGGTGATGCAGATTGTTTGGGAACTTGGGCAAACGACGGTTCAACAAGCGCTGGAAAAGTTTGAACAACCGAAGCCTGCTCGAACAACGGTAGCCACTGTACTCAGCATTTTGGAAAACAAGGGTTTTGTCAGGCATGAAAACGCAGGAAAAATCAATATTTATTCTGCATTGATCAAGAAAGAAGATTATTCCAAATCGCAGTTGTTTGGAGTTATGAAAAATTATTTCAATAATTCTTTTGCATCAATGGCTTCTTTTTTTGCCAAAGAACAAAATCTGTCCTTATCCGATTTGGATCAATTATTGGAAGAAACAAGGGAAGAATTAAAAAAAGAGCAAAATTTATGAATGATTTTTTATTATATATCTTCAAATCAGCGATTTGGATAGCAATTTTTTACTGTATTTACCGTTTTTTCTTTCGGAATGAAACTTTTTTGCAGTTTAATCGTGCATTTCTACTCGCCGGGATGGTCGCTTCTTTTGCTCTCGCACTTTGCCGGTTCCGTTATCCGGTAGAAATTATGCATCCTGTTCTGTCCGGGACGGGAAGCGCATCGACGGCGGTCAATGACGCAATATCTGTTTATTCCGGCAAAATGGGATTTTTCCTGTTAATTTATATGGCAGGAACGCTTGCATTGTTTTTGTATTACGGATTCGGTTTGTCCAAAATCCGGAAACTGATTCGCAGGCAACATTCAAATTCCGGCAAAAAACCTAAAGTTATTTATGTATCGGGAATTCAGTCTCCTTTTTCCTTTTTCGGATACATACTTATGGATTCGCAAACCCAATTGCAGGACATTGAAAAAGAACTGATTCTGGCACACGAAACGGCGCATGTCGAACAGCGGCATTGGGTCGATATTTTATTGGCTCAACTCGTGTGCACGTTTCAATGGTTTAATCCCTTTGCGTGGCTGTATTTGAGCGCCGTCAAACAGAATCATGAATTTCTGGCCGACCGTTCCGTGATCGACAAAGGTTATTCACTGCCTGTTTATCAAGCGGTTTTGATTAACAATACGTTTAAAGTACCTATTTTCGCATTT
>JAISXN010000008.1 GCA_031270525.1 Candidatus Symbiothrix sp.
CAATTATCGGGAATCCGTTGGGCGCAAAGCGCGATTTATTACCAATCGCCCAAAGACGCTTCGATGAATTACTACTTCTACAACCTTCCGAAAGGAACGTATGTCTTTGAATATCCGTTGTATGTGACGAGTGAAGGAAATTATTCAAACGGAATCACGACGATTCAATGTCTTTACGCGCCGGAGTTTGTTTCGCATACTTCGGGGGGAAGGGTGAACGGTATACGGTGAACGGTACACGGTGTTTTTGAGCTTATCCCGCTTTTGGCTCTAAAGTAATAATCGGCGCTAACATTTCTTCCAGAGAAATTCCGCCGTGCTGGAACGTATCCTTGTAATACTGAACATAATAGTTGTAATTATTAGGATAAGTGAAAAAGTCGTTGTTCATGGCGAAAATATAGCGTGTACTGATATTGGGCGACGGAAGCCCTATGCTTTCCGGATCTTTGATTTCAAAGATTTCTTTAGGATTGTAAGCCAAGTTCTTACCTAATTTGTACCGCAGATTCGTATTGGTATTTTTGTCACCGATAACTTTTACCGGTTCTGTCACGCGGATGGTTCCGTGGTCGGTTGTAAGGATAATTTTAGCGCCTTTTTCCGAAATTTTCCTAAAAAATTCGAGGGTTGTGGAATGTCTGAACCAAGAACGTGTTAAAGAGCGGTAAGCTGCTTCGGTAGAAGCCAATTCGCGTATCATCTTCGACTCGGTCCGGGCATGTGAAAGCATGTCTACGAAGTTCAAAACGATGACATTCA
Organism: Candidatus Symbiothrix sp.; assembly: GCA_031270525.1. Taxonomy (GTDB): domain Bacteria; phylum Bacteroidota; class Bacteroidia; order Bacteroidales; family Azobacteroidaceae; genus Azobacteroides. Next base: position 763 of record JAISXN010000008.1, read on the forward strand.
ATTGATAATTATCCAATTGATTGAAGTTTTGCAATATTTTTTCACCATAAGTCGAATCATTGATTTTGTTATATGAGAAAGTATATTTTTTCCGGAAGCGTTCGATTTGTGTTTTAATCAAAGGCGCTTCGTTCAGGTTTTTACCTTCTTCCGATTCTTCGTCCACCCAAAGTTCGGGGAACATTTCTACGATTTGAGAAGGCATCAGTCCTGAAAAAATAGCGTTCCGCGCATATTGCGTCGCCGTGGGCAGAATGGAATAATACAAATCTTCGTTGAAAGTGAAAAAATCAGACAGCATATCTTTGACTTCCCGCCATTGGTCTAAGCGGAAATTATCAATCAGAATGAAAAAAAGGCTTTCATCGTTGTCGAGTAAGGGGAATAGCTTGTTTTTGAAAATATCGGGACTCATCAATGGTCGTTTGTCGGGTTTGGAAATCCAGGAAATATAATTGTTCTTCACAAATTTACCAAAAAGCCGGTTCGCTTCCGCTTTTTGCATGTAGAGTAAGTCAAGCATTCCCGTTTGTGATTCACCCAATTCCAATTCCCAGTAAACCAATTTTTTATAGACTTCTATCCAATCTTCGGCAGTAAAAGAATCGTTGATTTGCATACCGATTTTGATAAAATCTTGCTGGTAACCCGAAGTCGTTGTCTGTGTGATGATTTCGTTTTTATGTAAATTCTTCTTGATGGAAAGAAGTATTTGATTCGGATTGACCGGCTTAATCAAATAATCGGCTATTTTACTTCCAATAGCCTGATTCATAATTCCTTCGTCTTCGCTTTTGGTAATCATTACGACAGGTACATCGGGATTGATTTCTTTGATGAGCGCCAGGGTTTCCAGTCCACTCAAACCCGGCATGTTCTCGTCCAGAAAAATGAGGTCGAATGTTTGTTCGCGGCAACTGTCAATAGCGTCCTGACCGCTGCAAACGGTAATTACCTCAAAACCTTTTTCTTCCAGAAACAAAATGTGAGGCTTCAAAAGGTCAATCTCATCGTCGGCCCATAAAAGTTTGTCTTTTTTCATACGATTAAAATAAATCACTATGCGTACCCGTATAATGCAAGATCACGCATTGTTTTTGTTCATCAACTTCCCAAATCAATAACCAATCAGGTTGAATATGACATTCCCAATACCCTGCATACTTACCAAACAATTTATGTGGTTTGTAAATTACATTCACATTTCCACGCATTACCAATTGCTCAAATAATTCAGTTAGAAGTTTAATGTCATATCCCCTTTTTTGGATGCGCTTATAGCCCTTTTTAAAACTGTTGGTGTATTCTATTTCGTACATCATCAAGCATTCAAACTTTGCATTAATTCGGTTACACTTTTACAACGAACGGTTTTTCCCGATTTAGTATCAGATATGGATTTATCCAGTTTAGGATAAGATATATCTTCTTCCAAACAAACCCTTTTTACACCCTTAAACATATATAGGGAAGAAATTAATTGCTTTATGTTTAATGTATTATCTGTATCTACGACTATTGTTGCCATAACTTTTTACTTTTATTTCAAATGCAAAGTTATAAAATTTTTTTCATTTTTTCTTTGCTTTTCGTTCTGCATCTTTCCGCTTCCGCTCTTCCTCCCGCGCTTTTTCTTTCGCTTTTCGCTCTTGCGCCTTTATTTTCTGTTGTTCTTTGAGCTTCTTTGCTTTTTCTTCACGCTCTAATTTCCGTTGCTTCTCCTTTTCTTTTTGTTGCTCTTTTTTCAATTTTGCCGCCGCTTTCCGGGCATCTTCTTTTTCTTTTGCAATACGTTTTTTATCCGCTTCCTGTTGTTTCTTTTCATTCTCTTGCATCTTAGCCAAATCTTCTTCCTGTTTCTTTTGGGCTTTCAATACAGCTTCTTCTTCCTCTTTTTGTCTTTTGAGCAGTTCTTTTTGCTCTTTTTCTGCCTGTTTGGCCAATTCACGAGTAACTTTATCCTTTTCCGCTTGTTCTTTTTTCTTTTGTTTTGCCAACTCTTTCTCTTCCTTTTCTTTCTGTTTGGCGTATTCGTCAATAGCGTTGCTCGGACTTTTCTTCTTGAACAAATTCAAAATACCGCGAATCGGATCGGTCGCAATTTCATTGTATGTGTTTTGTAGATTATCTATTTTTTCGCTTGCTTCATTATAGATGTCATCGAGCGTCTCATCATATTTATCGATCGTATCTTCTTGTATTTTAACCGAATCAATATCAACTGCCGGAATCGAATCAATCGTTACGACCGGTTTTTCTATAATCGTTTCTATCGTTTCCGTAGATTTTTCAACCTCTTCTTCTTTTTTCTTCGCTTCTTCTTCCTCTTCTTTCGCTTTTTCAGCCATCCGGATTTCATCTTCTTTTTTTCCTAAATTCCACTGTTCAATCAGGTTTTCGTTACCTTCGCCAAAATGTTTCTCAAAGAAAAGCAGGTAGTCGTTCAGACTTTTCCCTTTCATTAAGGTAGTATAATTTTCGAGTGAAATAGGCACGGTAACAGCGGCTTGTCCTAAATCCTGCGCATAACCCGAAGGTTGACTAATCATTTTATAATACTGCATTACTTCGGACAGATTGTTGAAACCGGTTATCTCCAATGAGCCGATTTCATCGTTAATATCCGTTTTTTGTAAGCCGAAATCGTTCACCATGAAGTTGCCGAAATTGAAACTTGCCACCGTGAACAACAACAAGTTTTCGTTGAGGTTTCCTTTCGGATAAATGAGCAGCAGTTTGTGCGGCATATTTACACTATCTGAGAAAACCAAAGTGGAATCGGCAACAACATCGCCGGCAACTCCAAATCGCATGTTGAATAATCCGCTTTTTGCCAATGAGTTATCTCCGGAGCCAAAGAATAATCCTTTTTGGAAACCTTTCATAATTTCGCCGGCCAGGACAGAAACATCTTCGGTAGGATATTTTTCTATCAGTTGTTTTAACAAAATCTTAAACGTATCGGCATCATTGGTTTGCACGAAACTCAATGCATTGAGGAACATAAACTTAGGCATTAATTTCGATTGGTTGTATTTGGTCGAAACTTCCTGGTAAATTTCCCTGATTGCCATTGGTTTACCGTCCAGATAATCGTTGTAAACTTTTTGATACAGAGAATCTTGTATCACATTCATCATCTTTTGGTTATATTCGTAATTCGGGTCGGCCATCGCTAAAGCCAAATCACTTTCGGGGAACTCTTTCCTGATTTTGGATTTGTAGAGATTGGCCATTGCCATATCTCCTGATTTCCAATAAATCAGATAAATATGATGATAAGCTTTCAGTTTGTTTTCGTTTTCGGGATAACGGGTATTGAGTTCGTCAAATGTTTCCAATGCCAAATCGGAATCTTCAAGCATGTCTTTGTAAATCACGGCCATATTGAACAAACCATCGGCGATAATCAGATTGGCTGCTTCAATATCTTCTTCTGTTTCAGGAATTTGTTGCAAGTAATATTGTGGGTCTTTCGTATCTTGGGAAAGCTGTTTATCTTCCTTGGCAACGATGGCTGTGCTGTCCGCAGGAAAATCGGCGTCCGAAAATTCCGTAGAATCGGTTACGGCGGCCAAATCTTCACTTTCGATCATATCAGACATCGGATTTGCTTTATTTTTTCTTCGCCAATCGTCTTCCAATTTTCGCCTTCCCCATTTTTGTTGAAAAGCATTTTTGCCGAGGGCAACAGCTTGTTTGTTGTAAAAATAAAACGATTCCTGCGAAGAGGCCGGCCCCTGCGGCACAACGGGTCGCGGAGGTCTTTTGGCGTCCGCCGCCGCCTGTCGTTCAGCCTGTAAATTCTCTTGTTGCGTCAGGTATTCGTCCATTTCGGCTTTTTTCTGTTCTTCTTCCTCCTGCTTAATCAAATCTGCGATGATTTTATTAACGACTACCAGACGTTCTTCTTCCGTCATCCTGGAGAGTCGCAAAAGACTGTCTTGTAATTCAACCGCTTCAACATGAATAACTAAAGCATCCAAAACTTCCGAACGTTTGGATACGCGCGGAAAAGCCTCATCTTCTTTTTTCAATTGGGATAAAGCCTCCGAATAATTCGGTTGCGCTTTCACATATTTCCGCAAGTCGAAATAAATATCTCCTAACTTGATTTGGTTCATCGCTTTAGCAATTCCGCCCTGCGTGCTTTTTTCCACGCCTGATTCGTAGCTTTCGACGGCTTTTGCCGTATCGGGAACGGTCATGTATATATTTCCCAATGCATAGTAAATTTGGTCTAAGTATGTTTTGTTTTTAGAACTTTTGGCCATTTTTCCCAATTTCTTGCTTATCTTTTTGATATCGCCGCCCGGATAAACTTCCGTTTCACGAATTGCGGCGCTCAATTGAAGAACGTATGGGGCGCTCGAACCCGAAACTTCTCCAAACATTTTATATGCTAAATCTTTTTGACCGGTAGTAGTATATATTTGCCCCAATAAGTATTTCTCGCGAGCGCGTTGATGCTTATTTTTCTCCGATTTTACTGCGACTTTCAGGTATGGAATTGCTTCGACATATTGTTTTTGTTTAATTAAATAATCCGCATAAACAGTTGAAAACCAATCGGTTTGCTTTTTGGGTAATTGGTCGTTATTCAATTTTGACAGAATATCTTCCGCTTCGTAATACCAACCCAGTTCGGAGTAACAACGGGCTTTCCAGATTTTAGCCGGAATAGCAATTTCGGGTTGAATTTCATACAAACGCGAAATATAGGAAAACGTACTGGAGGCTTCCAGAAAATCTCCGTTATGAAACTGCGATTTTGCCATCAACATCCAGGCATTGTGGAGAAAAGGATTATACTCGGTGCGGTTCATAAATTCCTTGTATTCCGGATCATTTCCTTTGCCGGTTTTCCGTTCGGGTTTGGTCTGGATCGAATGCATTTTAATCGCTTTGACCGATTTTTCGATCGCCTTGTCGAACGGGCCTCCTGTTTGCGCCTTTTCCTTCGGGAGCGCCGAAACCGGATACATCAAAATTATTTCAGAATAATTCTCCGTATGACCTTCCAACTGGGATTTGTATGCTTCCTTAAATGCTTCATTCCCGTTAAAATACACATTATAGCGCGTATTAAACGAATGATACCACCTCGTCATACTTGTATTCTTGGTGGAAGTGCAAGATGCAAGCAGGATAAGAAATATTGCGGGAATGAGGTAACGAACTTTCATTTACATTGATAAACTACCCTTTTTAAACAACATTTTGGCCGATTTATTGCTTTCTCCGTTTAAAAACAGGACGAACAATTAATTTGCATAGCAGAAACAGGACAATCTGCACGAAAATGATTGCCGCGCCGGAAGGTACATTCAAATAATAGGATAACACAAGTCCCGAAAAACAACCCGCGACGCCTGTTAAAATAGAATAAATCATGATCCGGTTCAAGCGGGAAGTAAAAAGGTTAACCGTCATCTGAGGGACGGTCAGCAGCGACATCAACAACATGATACCTATCAGACGGATCGATGAAACAATGGTTACGGCAATCGCCAACATCATCAAATGCTCAATCAGGGAAACTTTTACGCCTTGGGTTTCGGCAAATTCACTATCAAAAGCCGTATATAGTACCGGCTTGTAAAACAACAACATAACAATAATCAACAAAACGGAAAGAATACCGGCAAACCAAATATCCGATAGGGTAATGGTGAGAATATTCCCAAACAAATAGGCCGAAATATTAGGCGTATAGCCGGGAGTAAGAAAAATAAAAATCACGCCCAAGGCCATTCCCAAGGCCCAAAAAGCGGCAATAGCCGAATCTTCCCGCACGCCTTGTTTTCTCGATAACCATTCGATGCCGAAAGCCGAAGCTATGGAAAAAACCAAAGCGGAAAAAATCGGATTAAAACCGAAGTAAAATCCAAATCCCAATCCGCCGAAAGAAGCGTGCGTAATCCCTCCGCTGATAAAAACCAACCGCCGCGACACGATATAAG
>JAISXN010000009.1 GCA_031270525.1 Candidatus Symbiothrix sp.
GGTGTAATTTTCTCGTTATCATACGAATAGTTGACAACCGGCTGATAATTGACATTTTTATCCGGAACCGGGCTGATATTGAAAGCCGAACTTCCCCGGTGGCTGGTGACGACGATGGGAAGACCGTGCAACAAATCCGAAGTGTAATCCGCTCGTTCGGGATATACACGCAACAGACTGTTCGGTAAATGTACCGTCGGATAAGTCGGCACTAAAAGATGGCTGATGTTTCCCATATACGGATTGACGTAATCAACCGGGGATTTCGGATATTCTTCTGTTTTGCAGGAATTTGCAAAAACCACGAAAGTAATTAATAAACAAATAATTAACTTATTTTTCATTTTATCTTATATTAATCGATTAAACTCAATTTTCTTTTAGCGCCCGTTTGGATTATTTTCCGGATGCTACCGTCGGGGTTATAGTATAACTTATCTACACAAATCGAGCGCAGGTTACCCATTCCCGACAAGGTTTTATTATGGTAAAAAGCATACCATTCCCCTTTATATTCTACGATGGAACCATGATTTGTATCGCAACCGGTGGCATCCATATAAATGCCGCGATAAGTCCACGGACCCAGCGGATGATTGCTTGTGGCGTAATTCATTCGGTTTCCGCCTTTATGGTTATCGGAATAGGAAAGGTAATAAATACCGTTCCGTTTGTGTACCCATGTTGCTTCATGAAAATCGCGCAAACCTTCCATCGGTTTTAGCGGTTCGGCCAGTTCGGTCATATTATCCTTCAGTCTGGCTCCGGCGCATCGTCCGCCTCCGCCGTAATAGAAATAAGATTGTCCGTCATCGTCCGTAAAAACGCAGGGGTCAATCATGGCAAAGGCCTCACCGAGTCCTTCGATATATCCTTGCACGACAAAATCTTTAGCAGGGCTTTTGCTTGTTGCGACGCCTACTTTCCAGGTATGATTCCAGTCGGTTCCGCTCGGATGGGGGAAATAAAAATAGTAAGTTCCGTTTTTATATGCACAGTCGGGCGCCCACATGAAACCGCCTTCTTTCCGTCCCCACGGCACTTGCGATGCACTGAGGATTTCGCCGTGATCGGTCCAGTTTACCATATCACCGGTAGAAAAAACGTGGTATCTGTCCATCCTGTCACAGCCTTTGGGCGGGTCGATATCATGGGAAGGATACACATACAGCCGTCCGTCTGCCCATACATGAGCGGAAGGGTCGGCGGTGTATATATGTGTGACGAAAGGATTCAGGGCAGGTTTCGCAGGGATTTTCCCTGTAAACGGGCGCTCTTTGCGCAGCATCCGTCCGGCTTCCCCAGCTAACCAGAGATAGTAATCGCTCCCCAAATCTTCGTCTAAGGCAAGAAAATAACTTGGTCCAAGGGGAACTTTTGTTGCGCATTTGAAAATTGCCGTTCCTTCGTCGATTTCGTCGAACATTGCCAGATATAGCATTTCAGCGCCGACATCAATATAACCGGACAACTGTTTCCAGTAAAAACTGCCTCTGTTTCTCGGAATGGGTTTGGAATCCGCGTGCATGTTAATCCACGAAAATCCGGGAAATGCCAGAGGCGCATAATCTATTTTGTATTTTTTACACCAGTCGATATCTTCCCCGACCAATTGTTTGTAAGGTTCGAAAGTCTTTTCATTGTATCTTCCGACAAACCAGGGCATCACAATATCGCATTTGCGGACGATACGATGCAGTTCCGGATCGTTCGTTGCGTCTTTTTCCAGGCGGCGCCAATGGGTGGGAACGCCAATTAGGATACTGAATCCTTTTTTGATTAGTTCGTCGATGATGTTTTCAGCCTCTTTCAGCCCGTATTTTCTTCTGTCGTTAAACCCCACGCCCCAGACTGCGACCAAGGGTTTGCCGTTGTGATGCAGGTAAGACGGATTATTTATCCGCTCCCTGATGTCATACCGGGCGCAAATAGAATCTATGTCAGCCAGCACAAACTGTTCATCGCCGGGAACCATTCCGCTTAAATCGTACATCACGCTGATAGCGCGTTTGTTGATATTGGCGGCATGGATGCTCGACTTGAAAACCCGGTTGAGTTGATTGTAACTCTTAGGCCGTTTGATTTCCGAAACGAAACGTTGTACGAAAACGCCGTCAATGCCGTATTCCCGCATCCAACGGAAATGGGTATTCACCGTTGATTCATCGTAAGAACTGAAAGTATAGGCCGGACTTCCATCGGGGAACAGAAATTCCGTTTTATATAATTTTTCGTACTCCGAAACGTCGGGCCACATATCAATGGTACAGGAACCGGGGCGAAAGCCGTTTTTTCCGGTATAATGATACCAGCCCCGGTCGGAACCGTCTCCCGGAGCGCTAAACCATCCCTGGTAACCTGCCATCACCAATCCTTTGTAAGAATCGTATCTTTTTACAGTATCGCCGGTTTCGGCTTTTCCTGTCGAAACATGACCCCATATTGTTATTCCTATTATCATCTGAAATAGCAATTTGTATCCTGCAATGTTTTTAGTATTCATAGTACATTCATTTTTTATGATGTTTTTAATAATTGCTAATTGTTATCCGGTCGCCCATTGTTCTGTGAGAGGTTGTTACTGATTTCGACGTCTTTTGAAGCGTCCATCATTGTGTCCTGCGTAATTCCATTCAAATCGTTTCCTTCGACGAGATTACCGGTTATACGGATATTTTCGCTGTCGGCGCAACGAATTCCCGACAGTGCATTGCGTGCGGCTTCATTTCCGGTGATGATGATATTCCGGCAAAAAGTGACGTCAATTCCGCTTCCCCAGGGTGAGGCGTCAAAGCGGCTATTCCTGATTTCTCCGTCCGAAACATGCGTCAACAGCAGGTTATGATGGAAACCGGCTCCCGGGACAACGCTTGCTCCGTTATCGCTGAAATCGCAGTTGATGACTTTCACTCCGCTTGCTCCCTTGACCGAAACTCCGCTTTTGGTACAGTTTTGTACCGTCAGGTTTTCCAAACGGATATTTTTCATTTCTCCGTCTTTACCGGCGGAAAACAGGATTCCTTCACGGCTTGGAGCGCTCATGTAGGAGCGGGTCCTGCGGTCGTGGTTCGGGTCGTCGTTTGTTTTCACGCCGACAGCGCCTTCAATCAGGAGGTCGCGAATGGTAATGTCGTGTAAATCGTCGGTAGCATTGGTGATAGTCATCGTCCTTTGTTCGGGGCTTAAGAAAAGAATGGTTTCTTTCCCCTTACCTGCAAGCGTAATTCCGCTTTTCATCTTCAAAGGCTCCGTCAAGGTATGAACGCCTTTTTCAAGCACAATCAGTTTGTTTTTATCAATGGCTTCCTGAATAGATTCTCCCGGACGGACGATGACCGTAATATCTCTATACTTGCCTTTTTCCCTTTCGGACAGAATGCCGAAAACCGGAATTTCCCCGCCTGACAAATATTTTGTCGTGTATTCAAATCCCAGGGCAAGACGGTCGCCGGCAACGCTATACAAATCAATGCCTTGCGTCCATGCTACCTGAGCTGCTTTGGCAAATTCGCCGATTCCGAGTTGAACATGTGCCCAGTCGCGGGTTGTTTCCTGGCATTGACCGTTGGGATAAATGTATTTTGTAATGCCGGAATTGCCGGTTCCGCGGTGAAAGCGTTCCAGTCCGCGGTTGAATATATCCGGATTATCGGTATAAATGCCGATACATAACATCGTATGGATAATCGAAGCGTCCCAGTTTCCGTTGGCTTCCGTAAAAAAGTCCTTGATAGTCGGATAAAAAACGGTCAATACAAGGCGTTCAAATTGTTTCTCATCTTTTTCCGTCCATCCCGAATTTGTGTGCTTGAGAATTTCTGCGGCATTCAAAAACTGTGGAGCGGACAATCCTACGTTCAGTTTGGCATTGTTGGCGTCAAAATCCCATAAGCGGTACGACCAGGCGTTCAAAATCTCGATTGCTTTGCCGGCATAGCGTTTATCGTCCGTAATATACCACATCAAAGCGTGATTGTAAGCGGCGGCGGCGCTCCGGTCAAACTCTCGTCCGCCGATACTGTTGGCTCCGTAAGGTCCGACGGAAATATGGGTAAACGGCTCCGGTTTGAAGTCAAGTGAAGTCGCTTTTTTAAGATTTCCGAAAGCTGTTTTCCAGGGTTCTTCTCCCCTATTGGCCTGTTGTTTCATGTATATCAAATCTTCTTCTGTCTGCGACATTCCGGGATGCGTATAAGGCCTTGCGGTAAGGATTTCATCCCCTCCGTCGTGAGGCCGGTAAACCGGGTCTTTTCCGTACTTGTAATTCGGGTTCTTTCCCATCGTGAATTTCAGAACGCCTCCGTTCAAAATATCCCTGTGGGTGATGAAGGTGAAAGGATAATTTTTGCCGTTTAACTCAACCGATTGAATGTAAATGTTTTCCGAAGAATTATTTACGGCTTCTACTGTAAATTTCTTTCCGTTTTCGAGGCTAACAGTCGCCTTGTCGAAAAGCGGACTGCCGAATACATAATCGCCCGAAGCGGTCAATACCGGATAAAAGCCCAATGACGAGAAGATATACCATGCCGACATTTGCCCACAGTCTTCATTTCCGATAATCCCGTCCGGTTGGTCGCGGTAAAATTCTTTCATGATTTTGCGCACCAGACGTGCTGTTTTCCATTGCCGGCCGGCGTAAGCGTACATATAAGCGATATGATGACTGGGTTCGTTACCGTGGGCGTATTGACCGATTTGTCCAGTCAGGTCGATCAGTACATCCGGATCATTGGGATTGGAATCGAGCGAGAAAAATTGGTCCAGGCGATCAATAAAAGCGGCTTCTCCGCCCAAAAGTTCAATCAATCCGCTAAGGTCTTGGGGAACAAGCCAAAGGTATTGCCATGCATTTCCTTCCGCATAATCGGTGGCATAAGGGCGTTTCGATTTTAGCGGGTCAAAAACGGGATTCCAGGAACCGTTCGCGTTTTTTCCCCTGAAAAAGCCGGTTTTTTCATCATAGTATAATTTGTAGTTTTCGGCCCTTTGTCTGAAATATTCATAATCGTCCGTTTTCCCTAATTTTTTAGCCATCAGAGCGATACAGGCGTCGCCAATGGCATATTCAAGCGCCATTGCCACCGGCCGGTTTGTCATCACGTCGGAAGGAATGGGTTTTAAATCCCGCACGTAATTCAATCCCCGCAAATCGCTCATTGCAGTGGTTTTCAAAGCATTATAAGCTTTTTCCGCATCGAACCCTTTGATTCCTTTCATACAGGCTTCGGTAATAACCTGAAAACTGCTTATTCCGACCATTGTTCCCGTATCATATCCTCTCAAGTGCCAGATGGGAAGCGCTCCTGTTTGGTCGAAAATCGCCAGCATACTGTTGACAAAATCGCCGACGCGATCGGGATTCGTGAGCGTAAACAGCGGATGAGCGGCGCGATAGGTATCCCAAAGCGAGAGAATCGTATAATTTTCAAAAGGCGCTTTCCGGTAGATTTTCCAGTCGGAGCCCATATAATCGCCGTTATGGTCGTTAAAAAGCGAAGGGTGTACCATGGCGTGATACAGGGAAGTATAAAAAATACGCTTGTCTGCTTCGTTATCCGTTTCTATTTCAATTTTTGCCAATTCCTTTTCCCATAAATCAAGGGCGCGGTTTTTAATTGTATCGAAATCCCAAGCGGGAATTTCGGCTTTGATGTTTGCAAGTGCGTTTTCAGCGCTAACCGGCGAAATTCCGACTTTTAACGAAATTTCTTCCGGCGCTTTTTCGAAAGTAAGCAATCCTTTGATGGATGCGCCTTTGCCCTTTTTACCTGCTATTTTTTGAGTATCATCGAAAATCAGGAAATTTTTCAAGGGAACCGAAGATTTCACGGCAAAGAAAACTTGTTGTTTCTTCGCCCAACCCGATGATGAACGGTAACCTTTAATTGTATATTGATCAGCCAATTCGATATAAGTATCGGTCGATTTATCGTTTAGTCCTTCCGATAAATCAATGATAATCCGGGCATTTTCTTTCTGCGGAAATTTGTACCTGTGATATCCGACGCGCTCTGTGGCAGTCAGTTCCACTTCAATACCGTAGTCGTCGAGTTTAACGGAATAATAACCCGGCCGGGCTTTTTCGTTTTCATGGGAAAATTGGGATGAATAACCGCTGAATCGTTGGGTTTCAATGCCTTTATTCAATTTGATTTCACCCATGTAAGGCATAATCAGTATATCGCCCAAATCGCCGATACCTGTTCCGCTGAGGTGCAGTTGCGGAAAGCCGATGATTACACTGTCCCTGTAACTGTACCCCGAACACCAATCCCAACCTTTGAAAAAATTGGACGGACCGAC
>JAISXN010000067.1 GCA_031270525.1 Candidatus Symbiothrix sp.
TTCCCGTCCGGATTGACGGTTTTACAGGCTTGCCTTCATTCGAACGGCGAGGAACAGGAACTTCGCGCCAAACAAATCTTGTCGCAACTGAAAATCAATGACTTCAACCAAAGAATCGACGAACTCTCCGGCGGACAACTGAAACGAGTGGCTCTGGCAAATGTCTTGACTTCCGAACCGGAATTGCTGATTCTCGATGAGCCGACTAATCATCTTGATTTAGAAATGGTTGAATGGTTGGAAGATTATTTGATTCGTTCGAGAATGACACTCTTAATGGTTACCCATGACCGTTATTTTTTAGACCGCGTGTGTTCGGGAATTATCGAAATTGATAATAAACAAGTCTATTCTTATAAAGGTAATTACAATTACTATCTCGAAAAACGTCAGGAACGCTTGGATACCCAAAACATGGAATTAGAACGCGCTAATAATTTGTTTCGCAGGGAATTGGATTGGATGCGACGGCAACCGCAAGCGCGGGCGACGAAAGCAAAAGCCCGGATTGATGCATTCTATGATTTAGAGAAAAAAATCAGGCAAGACAGGGAGGATGGCGACGTAAGATTAACTGCCAAAGCTTCTTATATCGGAAATAAAATCTTTGAAGCGAAACAAGTTTCCAAAAATTTCGGAAATATTATCATTACCGACCATTTCAATTATGTTTTTGCGCGCTACGAAAAACTGGGAATTGTGGGCGCCAACGGAACCGGCAAATCGACTTTTGTCAAGATGTTGTTGGGTGAAATTCCGCCGGACAAGGGCTTCTTCGATGTGGGTGAAACGGTTCGTTTCGGCTATTATTCGCAGGAAGGATTACAATTCGATGAGTCTATGAAAGTCATCGACGCAGTGCGGAATATTGCGGAAGTGATTGATTTGGGTGGAGGTAAGAAATTAACGGCTTCACAGTTTCTTCAGCATTTTCTCTTTTCTCCCGAAAAACAGCACAATTTTGTTCATAAACTCAGCGGCGGTGAAAAACGACGTTTGTATCTCTGCACGACGCTTATTAAAAATCCGAATTTTCTGGTTTTAGACGAACCGACCAACGATTTGGATATTATCACTTTAAATATTCTGGAAGAATATCTGGCCGCTTTCAAAGGTTGTCTGATTGTCGTTTCCCACGACCGCTATTTTATGGATAAAGTCGTCGACCATATTCTGGTTTTCAAAGGGCAAGGGGAAATACGTGATTTTCCGGGGAATTACAGCCAATACAGGGAAGCGAAAGATGAACAAGTACACAGTGAACAATACAAGGTGCACGGTAAACTGCAAAAGACAAGGGATTCTTCTACTCCGCCCTCAATATCTATAAAACTGACATTCAAGGAAAAACGAGAATTGGAATCTTTGGAAAAAGAAATTCCCGAACTCGAAGCAGAACAATCCCTCTTAGAAACCGAATTGTCGGGCGGAACTTTATCCGCTGATGAACTGTTGGCTAAATCACAACGAATCAGTAAAATTATCGAAGAGTTGGATATTAAAACGATTCGTTGGATAGAACTATCCGAAAAAAACGACCAGGGATTAATTAAAACTTAAAATCAACCCCGATACCGAACGTTTTATTCGTTCTTCCGAAAACGGTAGAGCCTTTTACTGTGGAAATAACCGGAGTTTCGGTCGTCCAATCTTCATAATTCGTGAAGAAATAAGCCGCATTAATCCGGATATTTTCGGTGACATTCCATGCACCTCCAAAACCAAACGACGTCGAATTTAAGAAATAATTTAAATCGCTCTGGAAATCATCCTTCACAGCGCTACGGGTAAATTGCACGCCGCAACTGGCTAAAAATTTAGGATTAAAACGATATTCTACGCCGGCCAGATATTCGTTCGTACCGCCATTAATCAGTTTTTGTCTGTCTTTCAACATTTTAGCGTCAGAGTCGAAAAAGTGATGATAGCCGGCCGACACGGTCAATGCCGGAAGAATATCATACTGTGCGCCGATGCTTAATAATGCCGGAATATCGTAAGGCGTTTTGAAACCGTCGTCGAACTGCGCTTGTCCGGTTGTATTCTCTTTCGTTTCATTGTCCAGTTCAATCGCCGATTGAAATTCGTAAACGAGGCCTACATTCAGGTTGTTCCATTTGTAATCCAGGCCGATAACCGGCGCAATTCCCAAACCGGTTTGTTTCAAATCCAGATTCATGTCGCCCACCGAAGGAACTATATTTTGAACAGGGATATATATTCCTCCGTTCGTACTGCGCAACTGAATATTTTTAAGGTAGCCATCATAACTGTTGCTCACATAATTCAAGCGCAATCCCAGATAAGCGGAGAAATTATCAAGAATCGAATAAGTAGCGCCTAACTGTCCGCCGAATGTTATTGACGAACCTTTCAACCGGCTTTCCAAGGAATATCCGTTAAAAGCGTTAGCGCCCAATTGCTGATTGACCTGCAATGGAATCATGGATATCTGCGATTCGAACGAAGGCAAACCGGTTGCAAATTCAAGCGTTCCTCCTCCACCGACAACACTGAAATTTCCCGAAAATACCCAATCGCCTGTTTTATATGCCGCTTGTAAACTCGGAATTACCCAAGCCGTAGCTTTACCTTCAAAATTTTTTGTAGCATTTCCTCCAAAACCTTCGAAAGGAGCAAATGTAGTCGTTAAAGAACGCGTCTGAAATGCACTTTGATTATTAATCGAAAAACTGAGCCCGTCATGGCTAAGGAAAGCCAAACCGGCCGGATTCGTATAAACCGCGTCTATTTCGGTAGAAGCGCCTCTTGCAGGATTTCGCAGAAAAGAAACATTCTGATTCGTATTCGTTAACAAACCACCTGCCCAAACCGTACCACACACAAAAAAAGCAATCGCCAATAAAAATAAATTTTTCTTCATTACAATATATTTAATAGTTAGAGGCTGCAAATATAGTCAAATTTTTTAATAAAGCTAAAACATCTTAACCACCTTTCCAATACCCTCAACCAAAATATCAATTTCCTCTTCCGTATTGTAAAAAGCAAAAGAAGCGCGTAAAGTTCCTTCAATTCCCAATGCATCCATGAGCGGCTGGGCGCAGTGATGACCTGTACGGAGAGCAATTCCCAATTGGTCGAGCAACATACCCATATCGTAGGGATGGATACCGCCCACAAGAAAAGATATGACCGAACTTTTGTGCGGTGAAGTTCCGATGATTTGTATCCCTTCGATTTGCAGCAACCGGTCGGTCGCATATTGCAACAGCCGGTCTTCGTACCGGTGTATTTTGTCTAATCCCAGATTTTCGATATACCGGATGGCTTTTCCCAAAGCGGCTGAACCTACGTAGTCGGGCGTTCCGGCTTCAAATTTGTACGGCAATTCGTTAAAAGTCGTCTTTTCAAAGGAAACATGCGCAATCATTTCACCGCCGGCGCGATAGGGCGGCATTTTTTCCAACAGGCGCTCTTTTCCGTACAATACGCCTACGCCCGTAGGTCCGTACATTTTGTGAGCTGAAAATGCCAGAAAATCGCAGTCCAAAGCTTGAACGTCAACAGGGAGGTGCTGTATGGATTGGGCTGCATCAACCAACACCGGAATATTGTAGTCATGTGCTAATTGAATGATTCCGGCAACGGGATTGATAGTCCCCAAAACGTTGGAAACATGCGCTATGGCGATAAGGCGAGTTTTGGAAGAAATCAGTTCTTCTACGTCTTCAAGACATATTTCGCCGTTTTCCCGGAGCGGCGCGACTTTGATTTCGATTCCTGAAATATCGCGTTGGATTTGCCAGGGAACAATATTTGAATGATGCTCCATCGTTGTAATAATAATTTCATCGCCCGGCTTGCATTGCGAACGGCAAAAACTGTGAGCGACTAAGTTGATGGAATCCGTAGTTCCGCTTGTAAAAATAATTTCGCCGGGCGAGGCGGCATTGATATAACGTTGAACCGTTTTCCGCGCTTCTTCGTGCGATTCGGTTGCCAACTGACTCAAATGATGTATGCCCCGGTGAACATTAGCGTTGATTGTAGAATAAATGTCTTCTATTTTTCGAATGACGCTCAATGGCTTTTGCGTAGTAGCGGCATTATCCAAATAAATCAACGGCTTTCCAAAAACTTTTTGCGTCAATATCGGAAAATCCCTCCGTATCTGCCCAATATTCAATTCCATATCATAATCCTTAATCCTTAATTCTCAATTCTCAACTCTCAATTCTCAATTCTCAACTCTTCCACACCCCCTACAAGTCACCAACTCACCCCGGAATCGTTTCTCTATCAACAACTTCAACCGGTCCCGCAGCCCTTCCATGCGAATTCCTTGAATCACATCGTTAGTAAAAGCAAATTTAAGCAGTAAAACAGCTTCTTCTTTCGGGATTCCCCGCGAACAAATGTAAAACAGTGTGTTTTCGTCCAATTGTCCGGTAGTCATTCCGTGAGAACATTTCACATCGTCGGCATAAATTTCCAGTTGGGGTTTGGAAAACATACGGCAATCGCGGCTTCCCAACAAATTACGGTTGCTTTGGTAAGCCTCTGTTTTCTGTGCATCTTTCGCGACAATAATTCTTCCGCTGAAAACGCCGGCGGCTTCATCGTCCAAAATATATTTAAACAGTTCATTGCAGCGGCAGTTGGGAACCAAATGATTGATTAACGTGTAATTATCTATTTTTTGCCGGCTATCGGCGATAGCCATTCCGTAGAGATATGATTCGGCATGTTCACCCGCCAAGTCAATCGTATAATTATTGCGGGTCGTACCGTTGCTTAAGGTAATGCTGTTGATTCTCACTTGGGACGAAGCGGCTTGCCGGACAAAATTACCCGTTAACCGCACGGTATTCGGACTGCTTTCTTCCAATTCGCAAAAGTCAAATCCGGCATTTTCTCCGGCAAAAATCTCGACGACCTGGGTATTTGCCGTCATTGGATTTTCGTCGTAAGCATGGTCGCATACCAATAATTTTGCTTGTGAGCCGGATTCGAGGATAAAAAGCATTCGCCTGTTAATCAACGAATTGATATTCCCTGCCGAAATATTCGTCAATTGAATGGTCTTTTCGATGACTACATTTTCAGGAACGTACAAAACATATCCGTCCTGTACAAATGCCGTGTTAAAAGCGGATAATCCATCATCCTTCGCACTTGCAATCCGGTTATAATATTTCGAGAACAAGACAGGGTATTGCTCTGCAAAAGCGTTCAGGCTACCCGAAAAAACCGTTGCCGGCAAATCTTTTTGCGTTTCGTCGTCGACGAAATGTCCGTTGACGGCAAAATGCTTGTGCGAATTTAAATTCGGGACGTCGCAATGAAAAACCCTGTGCGGATTGATGTTAATACTTGAGCGATTCAGGTAAAAACCAAAATCTTCCTTCAACAAACCGGCAATATCAATATGTTGGTAATTTTCCGATTTATATGCCGGAAACCCCACTCGCCGAAAAGTTTCAAAGGCTTTTTCACGACAGGAATTTAGCAAGGGCGAACAGCCTTCGTCAATCTCTTTCCGGCAGGAATTAAAAAAATCAATATATTGTTTCATATCCTTTTCACCCTTCACTCTTCAACCAATCGTATCCTTTTTCTTCCAGTTCCATAGCCAATTCCGGGCCGGCAGTGCGAATAATCCGGCCATTGTACAAAACATGCACAATGTTGGGTTTGATATAATCCAGCAAACGTTGGTAATGCGTAATCACTATCGTTGCATTTTCGGGACGTTTCAAGCAATTAACTCCTTGAGCTACAATCCGTAAAGCGTCGATATCCAAACCGCTGTCGGTTTCATCGAGAATAGCTAATTTCGGTTCGAGCATCGCCATTTGGAAAATTTCGTTGCGCTTTTTCTCTCCGCCTGAAAAACCTTCATTGACGGAACGGTTTATCAAATTTTTATCCAATTCGACAATCGCTTGTTTCTCGCGCATCAATTTCAGGAAATCGCCGGCCGATAATGGTTCTTCGCCCTTGTACTTCCGGTGTTCGTTGACGGCAGTCCGCATAAAATTCACCATACTGACGCCGGGAATTTCTACCGGATATTGGAAACTCAGGAAAATACCCGCACACGAACGTTCTTCGGCCGGCATTTCCAGCAAATTTTTGCCTTCGAAAATGATTTCGCCCTCGGTAACTTCAAAGGCCGGATTCCCAACCAATACTGCCGATAAAGTGCTTTTTCCAGAGCCGTTAGGTCCCATAATTGCGTGTACTTCGCCTGCTTTTACCTGTAAATCCAATCCTTTTATTATTTCTTTTCCATTGACGGAAGCATGTAAGTTCTTTATTATTAACATAAATTTTTCAATAATTTTGAATGGCAAAATTACATGAAAATCTTACGATTTCCAAGTGCATGAAATGAAAAAAGTTTTTTTACAGAGGAAGCGACTGTTTTTCGTCGTGCACCGTGAACCGTGTACCAAATGCACAAAACCATCCCGCACTAAACCGCCTCTATAATTCCCGTATCCAGATATTACGGAAACTTAGCGGCTCACTGGGATCTCCATGCGATTGTAACCGGACAGGACCTTTTCCATGAGGAATAACTTGCGGAAAACCTGTGTATTCCGTAGTTCCCTTGATAATGGTAGCGTTTTGTACCAATACTCCGTTGTGCAAGACCGTCACAACGGGAGGCGTACGATATCGGCCGTCTTTAGTAAAAGTAGGAGCTTTATAAATAATATCGTAAACATTCCATTCCCCGGGTTTACGCATGGCGTTCACCAAAGGAGGACTTTGCTTATAAATACTGCCGGCCTGGCCGTTGACATAAGTTTTATTATCGTAGCTATCCAGTATCTGTACTTCATATTTATCCTGAAGAAAAATACCGCTATTCCCCCTGGACTGACTTTCACCGGTAATATTTTCGGGCACACGCCATTCTATATGTAATTGAAAATCTTCAAATTCCTTTTTCGTCAGAATATCCCCCTGTTTTTTATTAACCGTAAAAACACCGTCATGCACATCCCAGCCGGCGTCATTTCCATTATCTGTTTTCCATTGGGAAAGATTTTTTCCGTCAAATAAAATCAAAGCGTCCGAAGGAGCTGTTATTTCAGCTTGCACAGTTGGAATACAGGGAGTTACAACGGCCGGTTGAGGTTCCCAATATTCCGACATTCCGGGTTTCATCGGCGCCGAACCCGAAAAACGATATACCGGACGAAGACTGACTGCATCAGCTTTCGGGAAATCCGCCGGAACAGCCTGCGTCACCTTGCCTGTTGCCGCCCATTCGCTCCCACGAAGCAAAGTGACCTGAAACCCGGTGCATTGCATGGCAATATTATCGTCTAAAGTTTTACCTGCATGTCCCAACATCGTATGAAAAATACGACCTTTTCCGTAAATAACCGTAAACAGAAGCGGCTCTTCCCTACCCGACCCTTTCATTGCCGGATCGGAATAAGCTGTATAAAGCAAGTCTTTAATGGTACCGGGTCCTCTCATTCTGTCGTACAATTCGTCTTTAGCATGTTTCCATTTCAGGGGAAGGCCCTGCATAACAGGATGGGGTTCGTTGCGGGCAGTCAATACAAACTCATGCGCATTGCCATGAGAACCTCCGCTTCCCGGAGACGTATCTTTCAGTAATTTACCGTCTTTCCAATACACATACGGACCGGACTTTTCATTCCGGCCATTCCATCCGCCCAAAGCAGTTATTTCATTATATTCCTTCCAGTCGGGAAAAGTATTATCCGCAGCGTGATAGATAACTACGCCCCCGCCTTTTTTTACATAATCGAGAAACGCCTTATTGGTTTGCTGCGGCCAGTTGTCGCCATTATAGTCAATGA